>JAZNUL010000092.1:0-3997 GCA_045592285.1 Acutalibacteraceae bacterium | reverse complement strand
CCTGTAATAATTTCCTCTACACCATATCCAATTAACCAATCCAAAATCTGTGTTGCTGGTGCAGCTCCCACAGGAGCTTGACAAAGGCACACATCTTTGCCCTTATGATTAATTACGTATACAGGATAGTTTTTTGTTTCTGAAGTAAATGCAGTGATTTGAAAAGCGTTATGCTCTTTTGCATATCTTTCTATATGTTCATCAAGAAAAGCAAAAACTGCTTTTTTCGGTAATTTGATGTCAAGATTTTCGTGTGTTGGGTTAATAACTTGTGTTTCATCTGTGTCAAACTCAAGTATAGGTATTTCGTTTTTTAATATCATAATTTTACTCCTTTCTCAGCACATCGAGCGTGTGGTGCGATATGCCGACTAAATCTTGTCTTTCACAGGTTTTAAAATGATATCTGAGATATAAATCATAAGTTTTGTCATCCATTTTATCAATAGCTTCTTTCATATGGCAAGTATAGCCATCAGTAGCAACGAAATGCAACCTATCCACACCAAAAATCTTTGTTAAATCAAATATTTCGTCTTTTGTATATACCTTAAAAATCCCGTGTGGTGGAAAATGTGCTTCTAGTGAAACAGGATCAAATTCGCCGTCTTCAATCAGTTTGTCTATTCTGTTATTCTTAAAACAACAGAACATTGAAGGTTCGAGCATACAATAAGCAACAAAGATATATCCACGGGGTTTAGTGATTCTGATTGCTTCTGAAAGAGCTTTCTGTTGTTCCTCGGCTGTGTATAAGTGATACATAGGACCAAGTAACAGGGTTACATCATAGCTGTTGTCTGGATATTCTGATAAATCAAGGGCGTTACCTTGTTTTATACTGACTTTTTCACCAGGCAATGTTTTAGTTTTGAATACTTCAATGTTGTGCTCAATAAGCTCAACTGCTTCAACTGAGAAACCTTTTTGAGCAAAGTAATGAGAATATCTGCCTGTTCCTGCCCCGATTTCAATAATTTTCACTTCATTGTTCAAATATTTCTCAATGTATTTTACAGTTGTTAAAAATTCAACTCTGCCGTGCTTGGATAAAAGACGAACATCCTCATCGTGTGTATTGTAGTAATCAACAAGGTAATCTCCTGTAGTATTGTGTTGGTTTTTAAAAAACTTTCTTTTTAATAAATTAAATAATTTCATTTTCTTCACTCCTTAAATAAAATGATATAAAAATAAACGGTGTAAGTTTCTGCAGCAACTTACACCGTTATAAACATATGGAAATATAAAAAATTTTATCTATCCAAAAATGAGTATAAAGGTATAAGCCTGCAAGTATCATAATCATACTGTGCAAGCCAATTCTGATGCATATCTTGTTTTTTAAGAAGATATGTGTTCATAGCCTTTACCTCGTTTTGTTTTTTGTCAATATAACACACAAATTTTAAGTTGTCAATAAAAAATTTGTTTTTGTAAAGTTTCTTTTGTTTTTAAACATATTATCTTGCTTACTATCTTGCTTATTATCTTACCACTTTTATATAAAACTCAATAATTTATTGAATTTTTATTGTATCGGTGTTAGAATTAAAGAGATATATTAGAAATATAAAAATAATAATTATTAATTGCCAATTGCGGGCGACCACAGGTCAGCCCCTACCATAGTGGGAATTAAATTTTCGTTTCATTTATAGCAAGTTAATTCATTTGATGTGTTATAAATGAACAAATAAATCTACTCGTTTTATCGTAGGGGAAGAGCTCTGCTCTCCCGCAGTAGTGGAATTTGCTTTTTATACCACAATAAACCAATCGAGTACAACGAGTAAAATGTTTGCGAAGCCTAAAAGGTGGGCAAAGTTTGAATAAAGGTGATAAAATGAACAATGAGAATATCATTCGTATAGATGATGGAGAATTCTTTTTGGTAGAGCCAAGTGAAATATATGCAGAGCAAATCAGCGAATATAGACAAGAGTTTTTAGATGCGGGTTCTTCTATGGATGGTTGTGGTCCACTCAGAAGATGTGAAAATCCAATCACCTACATAGAGGAATGCAAAAAATATACAAAGAAAGAAACAGTACCAAATGACTTTGTTGTTACAACGCAGTTTTTATATGTGCGAAAAAGTGATATGCGTATAGTTGGAATGATACAGGTAAGACATTACTTTAATGATTGGCTTTCTGAATTTGGTGGACATATTGGGTATGCAATAAGACCTACTGAAAGAAGAAAAGGCTACGCAGTTTCAATGCTTAAAGCGCTTCTGCCTTATTGTAAAGAACTCGGACTTGAAAAAATACTTATCTCTTGTATTGATGGCAACATAGGGAGCGAGAAAACAATACTAAAAAATGGTGGAGTTTATGAATCAACCGTATGTGAGCCAGACAGAAACCGAAATTTAAAGAGGTTTTGGATTACTTTATAATGTGAAAAATCAAGGGTGATTTAGTTGGAGAATAAGGATTACATAAAATGGATTCGTGGCAAAGTAGGTCACGAGAAAATTATTATTGTCTATGCTGGTGGATGCATATTTAATAAGAATGGTGAAGTCTTGCTTCAAAAACGAGCTGATTGTAATAAATGGGGCTTCCCTGGTGGTGCTATTGAACTCGGTGAAACACCTGAAATGGCAGCTAAACGAGAAGTTAAAGAAGAAACTGGTTTAGTTGTTGAAGTCGACAATCTCATTGGAATTTATACAGATTCAGATGTTATCTGTGCTAATGGCGATAAAGTTCACAGTATTTGCATTGGATATGAAATGAGTATTGTTGGTGGTGAGTTAATTTGTGATGAAAATGAAACATTAGAACTTAAATACTTTTCATTAAATGATATGCCAGAGTTGTTTTGTAAACAACACGAAGAACTTTTAAGAGATATAAAAAATTTATTTAGTCGTCAGTAAGTCAGTGAGTCAGCAGTTAGAAAACACCAAAATTTAAATTAATGCATCCTATCATTTTTAGTTGATACTAACTTTAAATGATAGGATAATTTGTTTTTTATGAAACGCCTCTCTTCGAAGAGAGGCAGACCGTCGCATTTAATTTTTGCCCTCATTTGCAGTTTATGAAAAATTTAAAATGATAAGATAAATTTATTTATAACCTTTTCTAACATCTAACACCAAAAATCTAACAACTGACCACTGACTTACTAACCACTTGCAACAGAAATAAAATAAAAAAGCAGTCTTTCGACTGCTTTTTTTATATTACTTCTTCAAAGCCTCTTGTAATTTCTCATTAGCCTTAGCTTGAGCCGCTTTTCTTTGAGCTTTTTTCTGACGTGATTTATATGTTAAAAGCTCGTTTACACATTCGTCTGGTAAATCGCAATCACCAACTGAAAGAATGTGTTTATTATAAAGACCCTTGAAGTTTGTGCCACCTGTTGTAAGTAATTTGTGTGCTTTTGCATACTTAATGAGCTCTGCTTTCTGGTCAGCAGACATATTTGGTGTGAAAACTTCAATACCATCAAGACCTGCTTCAACAAGCTTGTCCATTAAATCAGGATTTTTTGAGCGGAATGGGTGAGTTAAAATTGCCACACCGCCAGCCTCGTGAATTGCAGTAAGTACTTCAAAAACATCCTGATATTCAGGTGAATGATTTATTGATTTTTCTGATTCTGGGTTAAAGAGCTCATCATAAAGCTCTGAGTAAATTTTATCTGTAAAGCCCATTTCAATAAGAGCTTGCATAATGTGGACTTTGTAAACATTAGTAGAACCAGAAGCGCATTTAATAATGAACTCTGGTGTAACAGGGTAGCGCTGAGCAACTTTAAGTGTCATAAAGTGTGAAGAACGTTTTCTTAACTGTGAGTTTCTGCTGCAAAGCCCCTCTAATCTGTCCGGAAAATCAGGTAAATAGCAAATTAAATGAATTTCTTGACCATTGGTTTTATCTGTTGCAGAAAGCTCCACACCAGGTATAACCTTTACTCCCATTCTATCGCCTATAATTTTTCCCCTAACAGTACCAGCCAAGCAATCAAGGTCAGTAAT
>JAZNUL010000091.1:0-17122 GCA_045592285.1 Acutalibacteraceae bacterium | reverse complement strand
TATAAATGTGATGGTAACCCACTTCCAAGTTTTGAAGGTGAACCAAAAACACTCGAGTTACCAGACGTTTCAATTGATGAATTAACTGATTTAATCTGGACTAACTTGAATGAAGATAATAAAGTTTCTCTCTTTGTTAGATACATAGATTTAGAAACAGGTAAGTATGATTCAAGAATCGTAAATAAAAATAAATAAGGAGTATATTGAAATGAAAGAATTTGAACTTAAATATGGTTGTAACCCAAATCAGAAACCATCAAAAATTTATATGGAAGATGGTAGCGAATTACCAATAGAAATTCTTAACGGCAGACCTGGTTATATTAACTTTCTTGACGCTTTTAACAGTTGGCAGTTAGTTAAAGAATTAAAAACAATTTTAGGTCTTCCTGCAGCAGCGTCTTTTAAACACGTTAGCCCGACTTCTGCGGCAGTTGGTACTGTGCTTTCAGACAAACTCAAAAAAGCGTGTTTTGTTGACGATATTGAAGGTCTTGATGCTTCACCACTTGCTTGTGCATATGCAAGAGCAAGAGGTACTGACAGAATGTGCTCATTCGGTGATTGGGTAGCACTTTCAGATGTTTGTGACAAAACAACAGCAGAACTTATTAAAAGAGATGTTTCTGACGGCGTTATTGCTCCTGGTTATGATGATGATGCTTTAGAAATTCTCAAATCAAAGAGAAAGGGTACATATAACATAGTAAAAATTGACCCTGATTTCGTTCCAATGGAAAAAGAAACAAAACAAGTTTTTGGTATTACATTTGAGCAAGGCAGAAACAATTTTAAAATTGATGAAGAACTTCTCACTAATATTGTAACAAAAAATAAAGAGTTACCAGAGTCAGCAAAACGTGATTTAATAATCGCTCTTATAACTCTTAAATATACACAATCAAACTCAGTTTGCTATGCAGTTGATGGTCAGGCTATCGGTGTTGGTGCTGGTCAGCAATCAAGAATTCACTGCACACGCCTTGCTGGTACAAAGGCAGATACCTGGCAGCTTCGTCAACACGAAAAAGTCCTTAATCTTCCATTCAAAGCGGAACTCGGCAGAGCAGACAGAGATAACGTTATTGATGGTTATATCAATAAAAACGAAGAAGACGTTTGTGCAGATGGTATCTGGCAGAAATACTTTACAGAACAACCATCTCCACTTACTAAAGAAGAAATGGACGATTATCTTGCAACTATTACAGGCGTTGCACTTGGTTCAGATGCTTTCTTCCCATTCAGTGATAACATTGAACGTGCTAAAAAGAGCGGTGTTTCATATATTGCTGAACCAGGTGGCTCAATCCGTGATGATTTAGTTATTGAATGTGCTGATAAGTACAATATGGCTATGGCATTTACAGGAATGAGATTATTCCATCACTAATATTTTTCGGAGGAAATTATGAAAGTAATGGTTGTAGGTGGTGGCGGTCGTGAACACGCTATCATTAAAAAACTTAAAGAAAATAAAGATATAACTAAGATTTTTGCACTTCCAGGTAATGGTGGTATGAAAGACGATGCTGAATGTGTAAACATTGGTGCAAAAGATATTGAAAAAATAGTTGAATTTGCAGTAAACGAAAAAATTGATTATGCTGTTGTAGCACCAGATGACCCACTTGTTTTAGGTGCTGTTGATGAATTAGAATCAAAAGGTATTCCTTGCTTTGGTCCGAAGAAAAATGCAGCAATTATAGAAGGTAGTAAAGTTTTCTCAAAGAACTTTATGAAAAAATATAATATTCCAACTGCACAGTACGAAGTTTTTTCAGATATGAATGAGGCTTTAAAATATCTTGAAACTGCACCAATTCCAACTGTTATTAAAGCAGATGGTTTAGCTTTAGGTAAAGGTGTTATAATTGCATTTACTTTAGAAGAAGCAAAAAATGCAGTTAAAGAGATTATGGAAGACAAAGTCTTTGGCGCAAGTGGTAACAACATTGTTATTGAAGAATTTTTAGAAGGTCCAGAGGTTTCTGTTCTTTCATTTACAGATGGTGAAACTGTTGTTCCTATGATTTCTTCAATGGACCATAAACGTGCGCTTGATGGTGATAAAGGTCTTAACACCGGTGGTATGGGTACAGTAGCTCCTAACCCATATTACACAGATGATGTTGCAAAGACTTGTATGGAAACAATTTTTTTACCTACAATCAAGGGTATGAAAGAAGAAGGCAGAACATTTAAAGGTTGTCTTTACTTTGGTCTTATGATTACTAAAAACGGACCAAAGGTTATTGAATATAACTGCCGTTTCGGTGACCCTGAAACACAAGTTGTTTTACCATTACTCGAGAGTGATTTATTCACAATTATGAAAGCAACAACAAATGGTACTTTAAAAGAAACAGAAGTTAAATTCAGTAAAAACAGTGCGGCTTGTGTTGTTATGGCGTCAAATGGCTATCCACAAAAATATGAAACAGGCAAAGAACTCGTAATTTCTGATGATATAAAAAATAACGTGTATGTTGCGGGTGCAAAACTCAGTGACAATACACTTCTTACTGCGGGTGGCAGAGTTTTAGGTGTTACTGCAGTAGCTGATGATTTAAAATCAGCACTTTCATTGGCTTATGAAAGAGTAAATAAAGTTAATTTCTCAAATGCTTTTTACAGAAAAGATATCGGTAAAAAAGCATTAGAGGTCTTGGAGGGTTAAGAAATGGTTTATAGAGTTTATGTTGAGAAGAAGCAAGGTCTTGAAGCAGAAGCTAAGTCTTTAAGATATGACATCCGTCATCTTCTCGGTATTAAGGCTTTAGAAGACGTTCGCATTGTAAATCGCTACGATGTTGAAAATATTGAAAAAGATTTATTCGATTATGCAGTTAAAACTGTATTTTCAGAGCCACAGCTCGACAATGTAAGTGAAGAACTTAATTTTGGCGATGCTACAATTTTTGCAGTTGAATTCTTACCTGGTCAGTTCGACCAACGTGCAGACTCAGCAGCACAATGTATTCAGATTATTTCACAGAAAGAAAGACCACTTGTAAAAACTGCAAAGGTTTATGCTCTTTATGGTTCTCTTTCAGCTGATGAAGTTGACAGAATTAAAAAGCATCTTATTAACCCTGTTGAATCACAAGAAGCTTCACTCGAAAAATACGAAACATTAAAGGTTAATTATTCAATTCCTGAAACAGTTGAGACTCTTACTGGTTTCATTTCAATGAATGAAGAAGAGCTTGCAAAGTTCGTTAAAGAATATGGTCTTGCTATGGATAACGATGACCTTATGTTCTGTCGCGACTACTTCCGCAAAGAAGACCGTGACCCAACTTTAACAGAAATCAGAATGATTGACACATACTGGTCAGACCACTGCCGTCACACAACATTCTTAACAACAATTGATAACGTTAAGTTTGAAGATGCTTTAATTGAAGAAGCATATAATGACTATATCAATAACAGAAAAGAATTAGGTAGAACAAAGCCAGTTAATCTTATGGATATTGCAACTCTTGCAGTTCGTGTTCTTAAAAAGGAAGGTAAATTAGATAAACTTGACGAATCAGAAGAAATTAATGCTTGTACTGTAAAAATCGAAGTAGAGGCAGATGGTAAAAAAGAACCATGGTTGCTTCTCTTTAAAAATGAAACTCATAACCATCCAACAGAAATTGAGCCATTCGGTGGTGCGGCTACTTGTATTGGTGGTGCAATCCGTGACCCACTTTCAGGGCGTTCTTATGTTTATGGTGCTATGCGTGTTACTGGTGCGGGCGACCCACTCAAAAAGGTAAGCGAAACAATGGAAGGAAAGCTTCCACAAAGAAAAATTGTTACAACAGCAGCATCAGGTTATTCATCTTATGGTAACCAGATTGGTCTTGCAACTGGTATTGTTGACGAAATTTATCACGAAGGCTATGTTGCAAAGAGAATGGAAATTGGTGCAGTTATTGCAGCAGCTCCACAAGAAAACGTTCGTAGAGAATGTCCTGCTCCAGAAGATGTAGTTATTCTTTTAGGTGGCAGAACTGGTCGTGATGGTTGCGGTGGTGCAACAGGTTCTTCAAAATCTCACACATTACAGTCACTCGAAAGCTGTGCTGCAGAAGTTCAAAAGGGTAATGCACCAGAAGAAAGAAAGCTTCAGAGACTTTTCAGAAATAGAGAAGCTTGTCAGATGATTAAGCGTTGTAATGACTTTGGTGCTGGCGGTGTTTCAGTTGCTATCGGTGAACTTGCAGATGGTCTTAAAATTAACCTTAATGCAGTACCAAAGAAATATGATGGTCTTGATGGTACAGAACTTGCTATCAGTGAGTCACAAGAAAGAATGGCAGTTGTTGTTGAACCAAAAGACGTTAAGAGATTCTTAGAACTCGCAGAAAGCGAAAACTTAGAAGCAACTGTTGTTGCTGAAGTTCAAGCAGAAAAAAGACTTGTTATGGAATGGAATGGTGCTAAGATTGTAGACATCAGTCGTGAATTCCTTAACTCAAATGGTGCTCAGAAACACATTGATATTATCGTAGAAAAAGGCGAATGCTATGCTAAAGAAGTTAAAGGCTCGTTCGCTGACAATATGAAAGAATTAGCTTCTGACCTTAATATCTGCTCAAAGCGTGGCCTTTCAGAAAGATTTGACTCAACTATTGGTGCTGGTACAGTTCTTATGCCATTTGGTGGTAAATACCAGAGAACACCAATTCAGGCTATGGTACAAAAAATCTCTATGGAGAAAAAACATACAGATAACTGCTCATTTATGTCTTGGGGTTATAACCCATTCATTACAGAAAAAAGCCCATATCACGGTGCTTATTTAGCAGTTGTTGAATCAGTTTCAAAACTTATTGCTACAGGTGCTCCATTTAAAGATGTTTACTTAACATTCCAGGAATATTTCCCAAGACCAAACAAAGATGCTAAACGCTGGGGTCAGCCATTAAGTGCTCTTTTAGGTGCTTATAAAGCTCAACTTGAATTGGGTATCGGTTCAATCGGTGGTAAAGACTCAATGAGTGGTTCATTTGAAAAAATAGACGTTCCACCAACACTTGTTTCTTTTGCTGTTACAACAGATAAAACAGAAAACGTTGTTTCACCTGAATTCAAAAAGGCTGGTAGTAAGGTAGTTCTTTTAACACCAGATTACGATGAAAATGGTCTCCCTGTGACTGCTTCACTCGTTGCAATTTTCAATAAGGTTGCTGAATTAGTAAGAGCTAAAAAAGTTCTTGCAGCTTACACACCAACATTAGGTGGTATTGCAGAGGCAGTTCTTAAAATGTGCTTAGGTAATAAGTTAGGTTTTGCATTTGATTCTGAAATTAAATTAAATGATGTATTCAAGTACAATTATGGTTCATTCATTCTTGAAGTTACAGATGATGTAACAGATGGCAAAGTTCTTGGTACTACAACAGATAAATGTGGTATTTCTCTTGGTAGTGAATCAGTTTGTCTTTGCGAACTCGAAAAAGCTTATGAAGAAAAACTTGAAAGCGTTTATTCTTGTAATATTACTCACGAAGAAAAAGAAATCAAAAACTTTGAGTATAGCGTAAGCGAACACAAATCTGCATCAATAAAGACAGCACAACCTAAGGTTATTATCCCTGTATTCCCAGGTACAAACTGTGAATTTGATAGCGCAAAAGCTGTTGAAGATGTAGGTGCTAAAGCAGAAATTATTGTTATTAACAACTTAACTGCAGATGGTATTTCAAGAAGCGTTGAGAAATTCGCAAAAGCAGTGAATGACAGTCAGATGATTTTCGTTCCTGGTGGTTTCTCAGGCGGTGACGAACCAGATGGTTCTGGTAAATTTATTACAGCATTCTTCAGAAATGATGCTGTAAAAGAAGCAGTTACAAATCTTCTTGATAACAGAGATGGTCTTATGTGTGGTATCTGTAACGGCTTCCAGGCACTTATCAAATTAGGTCTTGTGCCATATGGTAAGATTATTGATACAGATGAAAATTGCCCAACACTCACATATAACACAATTTCTCGTCATCAATCCAAGATTGTTAGAACAAGAATTGCTTCTAATAAATCACCTTGGCTTTCTCTTATGAATGTTGGTGATATTGTTAATGTTCCAATCTCACACGGTGAAGGTCGTTTCTATGCAAGTGAAGAATTAATTAAGAAACTTGCAGAAAATGGTCAGATTGCAACTCAGTATGTTGATTTAAGTGGTAACGCTACTTCTGATGTTCAGTTTAACCCTAACGATTCAGCATTTGCTATTGAAGGTATTACTTCACCAGATGGTAGAGTTTTCGGTAAAATGGGTCACTCAGAAAGAATTGGTGCTGGTCTTTATAAGAATGTTGATGGTGAATATAACATCAGAATGTTCGAATCAGCAGTTAAATATTTTAAATAAGATTTAATACTTTGGCAATCCGTATTGTGTAAAATACGGATTACTGAATTTAGAAAGGTGAGAGTTTAAATGGCATATCTTTCAGATATTGAAATCGCACAAAGCTGTAAAATGAAGCCAATCGGTGAAATTGCAGAAAAGATTGGTATAACAGATGAATATTTAGAGCCTTATGGTAAATATAAAGCAAAAATTGATCTTTCATATTTAAAGAACAATAAAAAAGAAGGTAAATTAATTCTTGTTACCGCTATCACACCAACACCAGCAGGTGAGGGTAAGACTACAACTACTATTGGTCTTGCTGATGGTATGAACAGATTAGGCTACAAAACCTGTGTTGCATTAGGTCAGCCTTCTTTAGGTCCTGTTTTCGGTAATAAAGGCGGTGCAGCAGGTGGCGGTTATGCCCAGGTTGTACCAATGGAAGATATCAACTTACACTTTACAGGTGACTTCCACGCAATAGGGGCTGCAAACAACCTTTTAGCTGCAATGCTCGATAACCACATTCAACAAGGCAACTCACTCAACATTGACGTTAAAAAAATCACTTGGAAGCGTTGTGTTGATATGAATGACAGACAGCTTCGTAATATAGTAAATGGTCTTGGTGGCAGAATGAATGGTGTGCCACGTGAAGATGGCTTTGATATTACAGTTGCAAGTGAAATTATGGCAATCTTCTGCCTTTCTACTTCAATTACAGACCTTAAAGAGCGTCTTTCAAGAATTGTTGTTGCATATAACTACAACGATGAACCAGTTACTTGTGGAGACCTCAATGCACAAGGTGCTATGACTGCATTACTTTTAGATGCATTAAAACCAAACCTTGTTCAGACTCTTGAGGGTACACCAGCATTCGTTCACGGTGGTCCTTTTGCAAATATTGCACACGGATGTAACACAGTTCTTGCAACAAAACTTGCTTTAGGTGCAGCAGATTATGCTATTACTGAAGCGGGCTTCGGTGCAGACTTAGGTGCAGAAAAATTCCTTGATATAAAGTGCCGTGCAGCTAATTTAAAACCATCTGCAGTAGTAGTTGTAGGTACAGTTCGTGCTCTTAAAATGCACGGTGGTCTTAAAAAGGATGAATTAGGTAATGAAGATTTAGTTGCACTTGAAAAAGGTATTCCAAATCTTCTTCGTCACGTTTCTAATATCAAGAATGTTTATAAGCTCCCTTGTGTTGTGGCTATTAACCGCTTCCCAACAGATACAGATAATGAAATTGAATTTATTATCAAAAAGTGCAAAGAATTAGGTGTTAATACTGTTCTTTCAACTGTATGGGCTGATGGTGGCAAAGGCGGCGAAGAAATGGCAAAAGAGGTTGTTCGTCTTTGTAATGAAGAAGATAACTCAGGCTTCTCATATTCTTATGAACTCGATTGTAAAATTGAAGACAAAATTGAAGCTATCGTTAAAAAAGTTTATGGTGGCGATGGTGTTGATTTTACACCAAATGCACAGAAACAATTACAGGCACTTTATAAAAATGGCTTTGATAAACTTCCTGTATGTGTTGCTAAAACACAATATAGCTTCTCAGATGATGCTACTAAATTAGGCGCACCAGAAAACTTCAGAGTAACAGTTAAAAACGTTAAAGTTTCAGCAGGTGCAGGCTTTATTGTAGTTCTCACTGGCGAAATTATGACAATGCCAGGTCTTCCAAAAGTTCCATCAGCAGAAAAAATTGATGTTAGTGAAGATGGCAAAATTGTTGGATTATTCTAAAATAGAAATGAAATAAAATACAGGAGATGATTATTTTGAAACGTATTTTTTCAGTTGTTTTATCAGTTGTCATACTTTTGTCGTTAAGTAGTTCAACACCAGTATCAGTGTTTGCTAATGCAGCAGATAATGAAGATTTAATTTTCACTTTGAGTGAAGATAAGAAGTCGTATTCCGTTTCTTCTGCTAATAAAGAAATGGAAGGTGAACTTGTAATTCCAAATGAATATGAAGGTTTACCAGTAACTAAAATTGATTCTTATGGATTTAATTCGACATATATAACAAAGGTTGTTATTCCTGATAGTGTTACAACTATTGGTAGTGATGCTTTTAATAATTGTATAGAACTTAAAGAGATTGTTATGTCAAAAAATATTGAGTATGTTGGTAATTGGTGTTTTAACAAAACTGCTTTTTATAACAATGAAGATAATTGGGAAAATGGCGTTTTGTATTGTGGAAACCTTTTAATTGAAGGTAAAGTAGATTTTGAAGGAACTCTCAAGATAAAGAATGGTACGAAGAGTGTTGCTGCTTTCGCTTTCAGGTTCCGTGAAAATCTCAAAGAAGTTATTTTCCCAGATTCTTTAACTCATATTAACTACACAGCATTTTATGGTTGTGCTCTTACAAATGTAGTTCTTTCTGAAGGTCTTGAGTTTATTGGTTCTGGATCGTTTGGTGGTAATCAACAATTAATAGAGGTTTCAATTCCTAAAAGTGTAAAAGTAATTGATAACGATTCATTTGTTAATTGTGAAAAATTAGCTACTGTTAAATATAGCGGTTCTAAAGATGATTGGAAAAATGTTTCAGTTGGCGAATACAATAAACATTTGTTAAGCGCTAAACTTATTTGTGATGGTGAAGAAGTTAAAATCACTTTAAAAGCACCTGTAATCACAACGGCTAAGGCAACAACAAATGGTGTGAAACTTGATTGGGATACAGTTGAAAATGCTGCAGAATATAAGGTTTACAGAAAAACTTATAATGCTTCAACAAAGAAATGGGATAGTAAATGGAAGAAAATCCAAACAGTAAAAGGACCTGAATTTATAGATGGTACAGTAGAGCTTGGTACAAAATATAAGTATTTGGTGAAAGCTGTTAATGGTGAAGTAACAAAAAACTCTGAACCAACATCCACAATTACATTCAACGTAACGCCAACACCAAAAGCGTATATCAAAGTAGAGGGTATTAAAATTAAGTGGGCTCAGGTTGCAAGTGCAGATGAATACAGAATTTATCGTGCAGAATATAATGCAAGCAAGAAAAAGTATGGTTCATATAAAAAGGTGAAAACAGCAAGTTATTCAACAACTGATTGGATTGATACAAAAGTAAAAAGTGGTAAGAAGTATAAGTATTGCATAAAAGTAGTAAATGGTGATTATGTATCATCAAAGAAAGAGTCAAATGCAATGTACTTCTTAACCCAAACAACTGTTACATTATCAAAGGCAAAAACAGGTGTTAAAGTAAGCTGGACAGCAGTTAGTGGTGCAAGTAAATACAGAGTATATCGTTCAGAATTACAGAATGGTGCTTGGACTAAGTTCACAGAAATTGCAACACCAACAAGCAAAACAAAGAGTTACACAGACACAAATGTAGTAAGTGGTGTTCAGTACAAATACAAAGTAAAGGCAGTAAAGAGTAAGACAGGACAGACAAGTTCAGAAACACCGTCTTGGCTTTACTTACAGGCACCAGAAGTAACTGCAGAAGTTGTAAGTGAGGGCGTTAACGTAACATGGACAGAAAGCGCTGGTGCAACAGAATATGTAGTTTACAGAAAGACCTATGATGCAAAGAAAAAGAAATGGTCAGGAATTAAATATCAAACAACCATAACCGGTACTACTTGGACAGACACAACAGCAAAGAGTGGTATAAAATATAAGTATTGCATAAGAGCTGTAAATGGTAACAGTACAAGTGCATATCTTTCGTCAGAAACAATAAAAGGATAAAACAAAACACGACAGAGTAATCTGTCGTGTTTTGTTTTATTAAGAGATTAAGGATTTAATTGTGTTAATCAGAGTTTCTGCCACTCTCGGTCCAACCGAGTTTGTTTCTTCGTAATGTCGTCTGTCTAAGTGGTCTGTTGCACCATTTATGTAAGGTGTTTCTTTATTGAGATAAAAGTCATTAGTTGGTATTATATAGCCTAATTCATCATTACAAAGACCAACAACAAAATTATTTTTAATATCTGTCATTTTTATAAGTGGTGTGTAATCTGCTTCACAACTATTTGCAGAATTTTGAGAGTTTAAAAATTCACCATTATAAAGCTCTGGGAATAATTCACCAGGAATTAAAAACATTGCAACTTGGTTTTTACCTAAAACTAAATATCCCGTTTCAGAAATAACGTAAGCATTTGTTTTTGATTTAATAAAATCATTGTTAAGTACTTTTAAAAGTCTTGCTAATATCAATACAAAATTTTCTGCTGGTACGTTAATTTGTTTGGATTTAATGTTAATAATTGGTTCAATTTCTTCTTCGTCATTTAAACTTAAAACTAATTCACCTAAGGCTTTACCAAATTCTTTAGTGTATTCTTCACAGTCGATTTCGTGTCTGTAAACCTTTTTTATCTCTTTAGCAGAAATCATTCCACCAATAGCACCGTTAAGATAAATAACTTCACAATTCTTATGATTTTCTTCAATCTCTTTAATCATATAGCAGGGGAAGTCGGCACTTATTTTTTTTGTTTTACTGCCCAAAAGTTCAGCGTGAGAAGCAAAATTCACTGCAAATATTTCTTTTTTTGTTTTATCGTCTGGAACAAAATGAATTCTGTTTAAATTTCTGTCATACGTTTCAGGTGTTCTGCAGTCATATTGTAAATCTTCTGTTTCTATTTTACTGAAATATAATTTACCATCTGCACGATTTCTATACGCCTCAATAATAGCGGTAGCAGTTTTCTTTTTGAGTTCATTCATAAACTCTTCGTTTCTACCGCTTTTATAAATCTTTTCACCCCAAAGACCTTGTGTATCAATAGCAGAGTGACTATGAGTACAGCAGATGTTAATGGATTTCAATTTACCGATTTCGTTAGACTGTAAAACAAGTTTTCTAATATCATTTATATCGTTACGGCTCATTCCTACGGCATCAATGCTACAAAAGATAACTCCACCGTTACCTTTGTTGTCATCAATAAAAACCGCTCTTGCAAACATATCGTCAAGCACATCATCTGCCTTGTTGTTCGAATCGTAACCAGCAATAAAATATTTTTGTTCTTTTACGTCTGTTGGTGTAAGAATTGTTTTAGAAAATCCACACGTGAAGTGTTCACCACTTGAAAAATCAAAGCTACTATCACCAGAAAGCATATATTTTTTTGCTTCTTCTTCATCTGCTAAATATCGCTTTGGCATTAATGATACTATTGTTTTTCCTAAAAATTCTATTGCTTTTCGTTTAACAGTCATTTTTATCACCCGAATTTATTATATATAATATTTAATTATCTTTCAATACTCAAATTACTATTGCTTTTTTTATTGTTTTTACCTATAATATACAAGGTGATTTTAAAAATGGTAACAATTAGAAAATATGAGCAAAAAGATGCAGAGAACGTTAAGTTCGCTTGTCTTAATGCAGAAGGGTATAACAGTATTCCCGATGAAGAAACTGCAGAGTTAGTTTTACATACATTTTGTGAGTATTATATTGAACGTGAACCAGACAATTGTTTTGTTGTAGATGACGACGGCAGAGCAGTAGGTTTTATAATTTCAGCAGAGAGCTTTGAGCCATATAAAAAAGCACTTCACGAGGAATATTGCGAAATCAATAAATATTTAGGTGAGGAACGATATAATTGGTCTTTGAAATCTACAGAAATTCACGAAAAATTTAAAGATGAATACCCAGCACATTTTCATATTAATATTTTGCCAGAGTATCAGAGAGTTGGTGCTGGTGGCAAACTCATAAATGCACTTTTTGAGCATTACAGAAATAAAGGCATAAAAGGTGTTATGCTTTGTTGTAATGCAGAAAACGAAGTTGGAATTAACTTTTATAAAAAATACGGCTTCACTGTTTTAGAAGAAACAAAAGAAGATGTTGCATTTGGTATGAAATTGTAATAAAATAAATACATTAGATTATTGATTGTTATTTGAAAGGTTTATATATTATGGAGAACACACAAGAAAAGAAAAAGATTGTTTTAAGCTGTATTCAGCCAACAGGTACACCAACTTTAGGTAACTATTTAGGTGCTTTAAAAAACTGGGCTAATATGTGTGATGATTACAACTGCCTTTATGGTGTTGCAGATTTACACTCAATTACAGTTCCAACATTTCGTGAAAATCCACAGCAATTAAAAAAGAATACTTTAGAGCTTTATGCTTTGCTTTTAGCGTTAGGCATTGACCCTGAGAAAAATGTAGTATTTGTTCAGAGCCACGTACCAACACACGCGCAGTTATGCTGGATTTTAAACTGTTACACACAATTTGGTGAAGCATCAAGAATGACACAGTTTAAAGAAAAAAGTCAGAAGCATAGTGATAATATTACAGTTGGTCTTTTTGATTATCCAATTTTAATGGCTGCCGATATTCTTATTTATAATGCAGACTTCGTTCCGATTGGTGCAGACCAGAAGCAACACCTTGAAATTGCAAGAAACATCTGTGACAGATTTAATTCAATTTATGGTGATGTGTTAAAAATGCCTGAGCCATTTATTGGTAAAGCTGGTGCTAAAATTACATCTCTTCAGGACCCACTCAAGAAAATGAGTAAATCTGACGATAATCCTAAGTCATATATCTCAATGCTTGACGAACCAAACGTGATTATGAAAAAGATTAAAAGCGCCGTTACAGATAGTGAAGCTTGTGTTCGTTTTGCAGATGGTAAAGATGGTATTAATAACCTTATGACGATTTACTCTTGCTGTACTGGTAAGTCTTTCGAAGAAATTGAAAAAGAGTTTGATGGCAGAGGATATGGTGATTTTAAAACTGCAGTAGGTGAAGCGGTTGTTAAAGAATTAGAGCCAATTCAGACAAAATATAAAGAGCTTATTAACGAAAAGAAATACCTTGAAGAATGTATGAGAAATGGTGCAGAATTTGCAACAAAGCTTTCTCAGAGAACTTTAGATAAGGTAATGAAAAAAGTAGGTTTCTTACCAAGATAAAATAAATCTCCACAATGAAATCAAAGTGATTTTACTGTGGAGATTATTTATTTTAAAAAAGGAAAAGCCGTGGCACTTTGCCACGGCTTTCCTCGAACTAATATTAAATTAGTTAGCTTTGTTAAGCTTTGTAACAAGTGCAGACTTTTTGTGAGCAGCGTTGTTTTTGTGAAGAAGACCTTTAGCAGCAGCCTGGTCGATTTTCTTAACAGCAACTTTAACTACATCAGCCTTGTTAGCGTCATTTGAATCAATAGCAGCGTTTGCTTTTTTGATTGCAGTTTTAAGAGCAGAGTTAGTAGCTTTGTTTTTAGCAGCTTTTGTCTGGTTAACAAGAACTCTTTTCTTTGCTGATTTAATGTTTGGCACGTGTTTCACCTCCGTTACCTATTCATACAGTTGTATATATTACCACGAACGTATTGAAATTGCAAGTTTTTTTTGAAAATATTTCAAGTTTTTTTAATAAATTTTCACAATATATAGTTAAAAAATTAACTTTTTGAAAAAATATTGATTATATATTGAAAATAACTTATAATAATTAAAAAAAGAGGTGTTAAAAATGGCAGTAAAATTCAATGAAGATAAATCTGTTGTTGAAAGAATTAAAAAGGGGCTCAAAGAAAAAGATGGTTTTTGCCCTTGTAAGTTAGGCAAATTACCTGAAAATAAATGTATGTGCGAAGAATTCAAAGCACAGATTAAAGACCCTGAGTTCGAAGGCTATTGCCATTGTATGTTGTATTATAAAACAAAAGATTAAGGAGTGTTTGTAATGGTTAAAAAAATAAATAATACAGAATTTGAAAATGAAGTTTTAAACGGAAAGGGTATAGCACTTGTTGATTTATTTGCAGATTGGTGTATGCCTTGTCAGATGATTGCTCCAATTATTGAAGAAATTTCAAATGAAAAAGCTGAAGTAAATTTCTTTAAAGTAAATGTTGACGAAACACCAGAAGTTGCAATTAAATATGGTGTTTCAAGTATTCCTACTCTTTTAATTTTTAAAGATGGAGAATTAGTAAATAAAGCTGTTGGTGCTTACCCAAAAGAAAGTATTGTTAAATTGTTGGAGATATAAATGAAAAAAATTGGCAGACAAGTTAATTTTTTGGGTACGAGTGAATTTAACCAGAGAAATGGCGAAGGTGCATTTATAGAACTCAAAAACGGTTCAATTATGTTCGGATTTACCGAATTTACAGCTAACGATTGGGAAGATGATGTAGAAGCAAGGATTTCTTATATAATTTCTTCTGATAATGGTGAAACCTGGTCAAACAAAAAAGTTCTATTTGAAAAGCCAGAGGACGCAAAAAATATAATGAGCCTCTCATTTTTAAGAATGAATAATAACGATTTAGGAGCTTTTTATATTCATAAAAATCTTGACGGAACTGACAAAATTGTTTTTACCAGTTCAGCTGATGAAGGCAAAAGCTGGTCAGAGCCTATTAGCTGTATGGAATGTTTAGAGAACCAAGACTATTATGTTTTAAATAACGACAGAGTTATTAAACTCAAAAACGGCAGAATTCTTTTTTCTGTTGCAAAACATACCGTTCTCAATACAGAAAAAGACTTTGAACCAGGTGAAATTCACTTTTTTATTTCAGATGATGATGCTAAAACATTCAGAAAAACTGAAACGGTTTTTAAATGTCCGTTCCCACAAAACCCCGATGGTTATGAAGAACCTGGGCTTTATCAGTTCACAGATGGTAAAATCTGGTGCTACATAAGAACTGGTCTCGGGTTTCAGTACGAATGCTTTTCAGAAGATAATGGTGAAACTTTTACTTTGCCAGAACCAAATTTATTCTTTTCCTCTGCTTGTTCACCAATGCTTGTAAAGGATTGTGGCGAAAATACAGTTGCAATATTTAACCCAGTTCCAGAGCATATTTTAAGAAAAGAAAGTGAACCTTGGGGCAGAACGCCTTACGTAATGGCAGTGAGTAAAGATAAGGGTAAAACTTTCACCAAAGAAAATCTTTATTATATTGAAGATGATTTAGAGAATGGTTATTGCTATCCTGCAATTTATGCTGGTGAAGATTATATGCTTTTAGCGTATTATCATAGCAATAACACAGAAATTTGTCTTAATAGTACGAAGATTGTTAAAATTAATTATAGTGAGATTGACTAATGAAAAAACGAATTAAAATTATAATTCCGTTTGCAATAGTGCTTGTTGTTATTTTAGGTGTTTTATCTCTTTCTATAAGACCTGAATATAGCGGTGTTGATTATTCACCAGCAAATACTGAGAGTGACACAGATAAAACAATAAAGTTTAATTCTAACGGAAAACTCAAGATTTTACATATTACTGACACTCACTTAAAACTTAACCATAACTTTGACCCTACTATTTGGCTGGTTGAAAAAGCGTGTGATTTAGAAAATCCCGATATTGTTGTCTTAACTGGTGATATTGTTACTAATAGTGATAATGCGGAAGATACCAAGAGAATGATAAATGCATTAATGAATATTTTTGAAAAAAGGAATATTCCTGTAGCAGTTACTTTTGGTAATCACGATTCAGAGCAGGGGGCGTTGACTCGTGAAGAATTAATGGCGTATTATAATACTTTCTCTTGTTCTGTTTCCGTTGATGATGGCGAAGTACTTTCTGGTTGTGGCACTTATAATGTCCCTGTGTATTCTTCAAATTGTGAAAAGGTGAAATTTAATCTTTGGGTGTTTGATTCGGGTGATTATGACGAAAATGGTCATTATAGTTGTGTAAAACCTGACCAGATTGAGTGGTATAAAAAGACAACTGATAAACTCAAAGAAGATAACAATGGTGAAACTGTAAATTCACTTGTTTTCCAACATATTATAGTTGGTGAAATTTACGACGTGCTCGAAAAGTCAGACTCTAAGAAACCGTATGCTTATAAACATTTATATAATAAAGATGAATATTACAGATTTGACCCCGAACAAATAAATTACGGTACAATAAGAGAATTTCCGTGCCCAGGTTATGAAAATTACGGGCAATTTAATGCAATGGTTGAAAAAGGCGACGTACTTGCCTTGTTTTCTGGTCACGACCATACAAACGCTTTTGGCGTTAAATACAAGGGGATTGACATAGTAAATTCTCTCAGTACCCGTTATATTGGTCTTTTTCATTCTACACAATGTGGTTACCGTGTAATTGAAATTGATGAAAACGATACTTCTTCCTACGAAACACGAGTTGAGCGTATTTTTGATATGTTTGATTTTGAAACCGTTAAAGCAGAAAAACAAAATGGCGATGAATTCAAATATAGAATGGCTCGTGAATTTTGGATAAAAGGTAAAATTCAAAAAATTGCAACTGATGTTTGCAGAGAAATAACTGAAACACTTACACACAGACAAGTGAGTTACGCTGATTAAAAAGTTAAATTATAGTGAGTGTACTGAACGAAAATGTTCAATACACTCACTGTAATAAAATATTTTAAAATTTTTGAATAAAACACTTGACAATGTAATATAATTTATGTATAATAGCAAAGCACTTTGGAAGTGCAAGTGAATATATCGCGGGGTAGAGCAGCTTGGTAGCTCGTCGGGCTCATAACCCGGAGGTCGTGTGGTTCAAATCCCGCCCCCGCAACCATTAGAAAAACAGCATCCCTTGTAGGGGTGCTGTTTTTTCTATTATTACTGCGGGATTTGAAGACGCGGTAGTGAATGACAGCCTGAATGGCTGTCGGAGCCGCGGCAGGCCGTTTCCGCAGAAATGGCAAATCCCGCCCCCGCAACCAAAAAAGATTCCA
>JAZNUL010000090.1:0-5275 GCA_045592285.1 Acutalibacteraceae bacterium | reverse complement strand
TTGCTGTTGAGGACGTGCAGGTTACAGATGATATTCCTACAACAGAAGAAATTGAATTTGACACAGTTGATGTAATTGAAGATAACGACACTGTTATTGAAGAAATAACAGACTTAGGCGAAATTACAAACCCTGAAAATAAACCTGTTGCAGAAGAAAATTTAAGTTTAGAGGATATTCCTGCTCAGCAACACAGTGTTTCTGAGCCTGTTCTTGAGGCAGACACTGTAACAGATTTACCTAACACAAATCTTTCACTCGGAAATATTTTCGGTGATGCTTCTGATAGCAATAACACTCCAGCAGAAACCAACTCAGATGATAATGCTGAAGAAACTACTCTGGAAGAAGTTTCTAATGAAGAATTAGAAGCAACCAAAACTGCAAAAACACAAGAATATCCTGAGCTTTCTCGAGAAGAGCAAGATGATATTGCACGTCACGAGCGCTTCAAAGAAATTAAAACTGTTAACACAGAAACAGAAGAATTCCAGAAGCTTGCAAGTAAGTTTGACCGTGCAAGAAAAAATGACCCTGATAGAGAAACAACTCTTGTTCCTAAGAAAAACAACAAACCTAAAATTTTTATTGCTATTGCAGTAATTGTTGTTGTGATTATTGCTATTAATGCAATAAGATTTTTACCTGGCTTTATTGTAGAAACAAAATATGCTTCTGCTATAGAACTTCAGGAAAGCAAAAATTACTCAGAAGCAATTTTAAAATTCGAAGAACTCGGTGATTACGAAGATTCCGAGAAGAGAATAAAAGAATGTAAATATCAGAACGCTCTTTTACTTATCGAGGCAGAAGATTTCTCAGGTGCAAAGGGACTTCTTAATGAGTTAAAAGGTTATAACACAGATATTGAAACAAAGCTTCAGATTTGTGATTACTCAATTGCAAAAAAATATCTTGATAAAGGTAAATATGACAAAGCAGAAGAGTTATTCAAGGAATTAGGCGATTATGGTGACAGCAAAGAAATGATTAAAGAATGCTCTTACAGAAAGGCACTCTCATTCATTGAAGGCAAAAAATACACAGAAGCTATTGAAATTCTTTCAACAATGAAGAAATATTCTGAAGCTTCAGAAAAAATTAACGAAGCAAAATATTTATATGTAACAGAAAATCTTTCTGCTGAAAATGAAACAACTGTTAAATATCTTAAAGAATTAACAAAAGCTAATTACAGAAACAGCGCAGATTTAAAAACTGAGCTTTTGGGTACTTCTGGCGACTCCAGTCTTAAGTTCTTTGTAAATGAAGCCTCAACAGATACAACATCTACTGTTGATAGTGTAAGTCACTTAAAAAGTGCTTATTTCCACGTTATTGCATCAGATGAAACTTATTATGGTGAAGAACTTACAATTAAGTACACAACCCAATATAATTATTCTGCTTCTGATACAGTAACATTCTCTGAAAACAACACAAGCACAGTCTTTGTTTACCCACCAACAACTACCTCGGGTTATACAGTAACATTCTCAATTCATTCTGCTGATGGTACAACAATAGGCTCACAAAAAATCACTATTTCATAAAATCAGGCGACAGCTACATTAATAGCTGTCGCCTTTTTTATTCAAAATAAGAAATTTCTTATTTCATGCCTTCTTCGTATGATTTAATCATCTTTTTAACCATCTGACCGCCGATGCTACCTGCCTGACGAGATGTTAAATCACCGTTGTAACCTTGCTTAAGGTTAACGCCTACTTCAGAAGCAGCTTCCATCTTAAATCTGTTAAGAGCTTCACGAGCTTCTGGAACTACATTTTTCTTTGATGCCATGTCTTTTTCACTCCTTTTTGAAGATTTGTTTTGCGTTTGTAATCATATTATTTTCTAAAAGAGTGAAATTATTTAAAAAATTTTTTGACAATGTTTGTTAATTTAATTATTATTAAAAATCGCTGGAATAACCTTTTTCTTTTGCGATTTTCATAACTTCCTTATGTGCTTTTTTAGTGCCTGCTAAAATTGAGCAAGGCTCAGTTAATGAAATTTCGCCACCGCCGATTCTCGTAATAATGCCACCGGCTTCTTCTAATATTACAGATGCCGCAGCATAATCGTAAGGCTGAAGCTTTAATTCTATATAAATAACGTTTGCACCTTTAGCAATTCTTGATATATCAATCGCAGCAGAACCACCACTTCTTATAGAAAGGCTTTTTAAGAATAATTCTTTTACAGTGCTGAATAAAACATCAACTTTATTTTCATTATAGCGTGCACAACCAAATGCAATAATGCCTTCTGAAACAGCTTTGTTTTCCATTTTAAGTGGCTTATCATTAACAAATGCACCTTCGTTTCTAACAGCCTTATACATTTCGTCAACATAAGGGTTGTAAACAAAGCCTGCTATCATTTTTCCGTTACGAGCAAGCCCTACAGATATTGAACTGTGATTATACCCGAACATAAAATTTGTTGTACCATCAATAGGGTCAATATAAAAAGTGTATTCTCTGCTCAAATCTTTTATATTATTGCTTGTTTCTTCTTCGCCAAAAAATGATGCTTCTGGTAAAATTTTTGAAAGCTCATCTATTAAAAATTTTTGTACTTTTACATCATACTCTGTGCAAAAATTAGCGTCACCTGGTTTCTTCTCTACAGAAGCGTTTGCTAAATCTGCCGCTAAAACTATTTGCCCTGCTTCTTTTACACATTTTTCAATAGTTTTAAAATCAATCACAATTCTCACCTAACTTTTCATCAACAACAAATTTTCTCTTCAATTTTTTCATTACCACAAAATATGCAGGAATAAGTAACACGTTTGCCGCAAACCAAGCCGCAGGGTTTGCATAGCACGCTGCTGCAAAGCCGTGCTTTAAAACTAAACCAAAGCCTACACCACCACGTGCCGCAAGCTCAAAGAACCCTGCAAACATTGCAGTTGTACCGTATCCCAGACCTTGTAAAGCGTTTCTGTAAATAAAAATAAACGAAAGCACAGGGTAAAACCAGCTACAAGTATCTAAAAATCTCTGTGCAAGACTAAGCACTGCAGTCTCACTTGCATCAATAAATAAAAGTCCTATATATGAGCCTAAATATCTTGCTATGAAAAATGCTGCAAATGAATATAAAATACCTAAAATTGTGCCACTCAGCACACCCTGCTTAATTCTGTCGTATTTTTTTGCACCTAAATTCTGCCCACAATAAGTTGCCATTGTAATACCGATTGTCTCAGATGGTAAAACTATCATAAGCTGTGTTTTACCGCCGATTGTCATTGCCGCAATAGCATTTGAACCTAATGTATTAACACACGACTGAAGCATTACAGAGCCTACTGCAGTTATTGAGCATTGAAGTGCCATTGGAACACCATTACCTATAAGCTCTTTTATGCATTTTAAATCTATTTTCATATCACTCTTCTGAAAATGAAGCATAGGGTAATTTTTAATTACAAATATGAGGCACAGCACACCCGAAACGAGCTGTGAACATACTGTTGCTATTGCCGCACCTTTCACACCCATTTTAAAAACTATTATAAGTAGTAAATCTAAACCGATATTTAAAAATGATGAAAAAATCAAAAAATATAATGGAGTTTTACTGTCACCTAAAGAACGGATTATACCTGCTAAAATATTATAAAGCATTGTAGCGCCGATGCCAGCAAAAATTATAACTATATAATTATATGCATCTGTAAAGATATCATCTGGTGTATTTAAAATTCTTAAAAGTGGTTTTGTAAACACTACTGCTAATATTGTAAGAATAATGCCTGTTGTTATTCCTGTATAAATAATATTTGCAGTAATTTTTCTTAATTTTTTAAAATCCTGTGCGCCAAAGCTTTGTGCAATAGGAATTGCAAGGCCTGTGCAAAGACCAATTATTGAACCGATAACAAGAAAGTTCAAAGCACCAACAGAGCCAACTGCAGAAAGTGCGGTTTTACCAACAAATTTACCAACGATAATTGTATCTGCCATATTGTAAAATTGTTGGAATAAATTACCAAGCATTAAAGGAAGGCAAAATCTTATGATTATTTTCATAGGATTGCCTTTTGTTATATCCTTTACCATATTTACCTCTTTTTTCATAAATTTGGGTGACGAATATTATTCATCACCCCATTAAAAATATCTTTTAATTATTTATAACGTCATAAGCCATATCAGGCACGTCAGACATTATGCAGTCTGCACCGATTTCTGAAAGTCTTTTTACTTCATCTTCATCATTTATTGTCCAATACTGAACTGCTAAATTATGTCTGTGAGCATAGTTAACAACTCTTTCTGAACCGAGCATTAAAAGTCCGTATTGATTTGTAGGAATCTGTAATGCATCGAATTTATAAAAACTTTCGTTTAAATCAATGTTGTAAGCCGCCGCTAAATAGAAAAGAACTACTTCTACAATAGATGAAGAACGGAGCATATCAGGATAATTTTCGTCAACATATTTTGTTACGTCACCATTAAATGTGCCAAAAACTACTTTGGTGAGTAAATTTTTCTCTTTTAAAATTTTATAAAGTTCATCAGCCGCTTTAAAGCCGTTTTCGCCCTTATCTTTAATTTCAATTATGTATGTAAAATCACCGTTAGCCTGAAGATAATTAAGCACGTCTTCTAAAAGAACCACCTTAAGATTTTCTGGTATATCGTCCCCACGAAGATTTCTGTAAGGATACTCTCCATCAAGTGTTTCAAAGTTTTCACCAAAGTTAAGAACCTTTAATTCATCGTATGTTTTTTCGCTTGGTTTTACATTTTTGTAGCCGAATTGCTCCTCGGCATTTGTAGTTCTGTCTAACGTATCGTCGTGAAGAAGAATAAGTTTATTGTCTTTTGTAATATGTAAATCGAATTCAAATGTATCAACGTTAAAATCTTCATTTTCCACACAATACTGGAATGCCATCATTGTATTTTCAGGAGCAATATCTGCACCAGAACGGTGAGCAGACACATACGTTTTTTCTGTTTTAATGAATGGATTGGTCATTTTTTCTTTTGCTGGTGCCTCACCTGCTGAAGCATAACAAAAAACAGTTGCACCAAGCATTATTGCAATTAAAACAGCAAGAAGTACAGCGAGTGTTTTAATAATCTTACCCAAGAATTTTTTGTTGCCTTTATTTTTACTGTTTTTTCTTTTTTTACTCATACATTCATCTCCCAATGTTTATAATGATTGTAATTAGTCGAAACGCAGTTGCGTTTCGTAAAAGCCGATTTTACCGGCTTTTAACAAAATTGTTTTTCATAAACACAAT
>JAZNUL010000089.1:0-2761 GCA_045592285.1 Acutalibacteraceae bacterium | reverse complement strand
AACTCGATATGTAGTATTCGAATTTTGTTGTATTTCTGCCAAAAGAATTCCTTTTCCAATAGCGTGTAATGTTCCTGCTTCGATAAAGAAAAGGTCACCTTTTTTTACTTTAACCTTGTTTACGTGATTTAAGAATGAATTATCCTTAATTGAGTTTTCAAATTCTTCTTTTGTGATTTCTTTATTAAAACCATAAATAAGCTCTGCATCATCTGCACAATCAAGAACATACCACGCTTCAGTTTTACCCAAAGAATTTTCGTGAACACGAGCATAATCATCATCAGGATGAACCTGAATTGATAAATCAGACTTGGCATCAATAAATTTAATTAAAAGTGGAAATTCGTTATATTTCTCACCTTTTTCACCTAAAAATTGTGGGTTGTTTTTAATAAGTTCAGTAAAGCTCTGACCAGCATATTCACCATTTTTAACTATATTATCGCCATCGTTACGGGCAGAAAGCACCCAGGCTTCAGCTATATTATTAAGGTCACTTTCATAACCATAGCCATTCTTTAAACGCTCGCCACCCCAAACGATTTCTTTAAAAACAGGGTTTAATTTAATTGGATACATTTTTTACACCTCAGTAGTTGTATTATTATCAATTTCGGGAGAGTTTTCTCTTTCCTCTGCCACTTTTAACTCAAGTTCCTTTTTATCAATAAACGGAACGGTAGAAGATTTTATATCAACTCTGTCATAATACTCTTTAAAACGGATTGTAAATCTTATTTTACGTTTACAGTTAGTACACTGGAAAATAGCTCTGAATGACTGATTCATAACACGCCAGTCAGATACTCTTTCGCAACTTGCACCACAAACATCACAAAGACATTTCATCTTACTTCTATCAATAAGTGGACTATTAATATCCGTAATTACTTTTGGTTTGAAAGATAGCTTTAAATAAAAAGCGTTATCACATGTGTGGGTATAAGAAGCAATCATTTGCATGTTGAAAATTTTTCTAAAAATATCTGCAGTCAAAAGACTGTCATCAATGGCACGATGTAAGGAATAATGCTCTATATCAAGACCTAATTTCTCAGCAGCAGTAGAAAGACCAATCTGGTCAGCTTTTGAAATATTCATAAAAGCCTGAGCATAATTCTGAAGATTTACATAATTTTTTAAGAACGGAACGAAATTAATTCCGTTGAAATATCTGAAATTTTCAACTAATACCCTTACGTCTGTGTCACCCCACGTGAGAATAACGTTATTTTCACCAGCAGACCATTTTCTGAATTCAGACATAGCCTGAGAAAACGGTGTACCAGCGCTGATATCATCGTTAGAAATATTAGTTAACTCCTTAACTCTTGTATGAAGTTTTTTACCTAATTGCGCCTTGATAAAAAGTGAAAATGTATCAACCTGATTAAGATTTTCATCAAGCTTTACTGCACCGATTTCAATAATTTCGTTTAAAAAACCTTTTTTCTTTTTGCAGTAAGTGTTATTCCACTCAAGGTCCATTATAATATAATGCATTAAGAAATTACTCCTAATAAATAGAATAAATTAAATCAAGCCTTCACTATCGTAAAGACACGCTGTTTCAAGTAAAACCTTTGCACCTACCTCAAGTGCTTCTGGCACGAGTAAATCTGGTGTGTCTAAACGAGTGTGGTAATATCTTGGTGGTGTTGGGTCCATAGCAGCAAAACCTGTTGCTTTAATTTTCTTTTGTGTAAACGCCGCAGCATCACAAGCACCAAGATAAATTGAGGCATAAGGTAAGTCATATCCACAGTTTTTAGCTGCTCTTTTAACAAGTTCTTTTGCTTGTTTGTCGTGCTTTAAAGTACCACTTAAATCTCTGTCATAAACTGCCATATCTTTTAAATCTCTCATTGTATCGCAAGCAATAACAACAGTTTCAATTTCTTTAAGCTCTTTTTCGTGAGTTTCAGCGTAATTCTTTGCACCACGAAGTCCTGCTTCTTCTGAGCCTGTAAGCATAATTCTTACTTCGGTATTGTCAAGTTCAATATTATTTTCTTTCATAAGCTTTAAAACCGACATAGCAGTTAAGCAACCAGTAAGGTTATCATTTGCTCCCGGAACACTCTTTGTGTAACTCTGGAAGAATAAAAATCCGAAATATGGAATTATAAAAACACAAAGGACTATTCCGACAATAAAGAAAAATGTATCAACACCTTTTGATGGTGCATCTAAATTAAGATATGTAAAATATTTAATAATACTTGCAAAACAAACAACAAAAAGACCAACAGCAGCAGGTATAAGGAAAAGCTTCATTCCTGTGCCACCCAATAAGTAGTTTAAAGTCCACTCATATTGTGAATCGGCGTGACCAATAAAAATAATTCTTTTCTTCACTTCGCCTTTTGGTTTTTTAGTAGCAATAAGGTTATGTGACGGATGACCAATAAACAAAGGGTCAAGAAAACGCTTGTACATTAAAAATTCGAGTACTAAAGGAATGATACCGAGAATTGTGCACAAGAATGCAATAAGCGGATAATCTACCCAATAAAGAACAGTAGCAGCTAACGCCATAGCAACTGTGAACGGAATAAAGCCCATAAAAGCTTGTCTGTGAACAGTAAACTCCTCAATAGTAATTTCATCAGACCATTCCTTCAAATCTTCACCCATTGATTCCTGTGCTGCTAATTCTTCTTTGCTACCAGGTGCTCTCGGACCAATCTTTTCAACTATATCCGTAATTTTCTGCACCATATAATCAACAGTTGGTGAAAAATCAATTGTCTCCAAT
>JAZNUL010000088.1:0-4448 GCA_045592285.1 Acutalibacteraceae bacterium | reverse complement strand
AAAACGTGGCATTAAGCACGAAGTTTTACACGCTAAATTCCACGAAAAAGAAGCTGTAATCGTAGCTCAGGCTGGGAAATTCGGTGCAGTTACAATTGTGACTAATATGGCTGGACGTGGTAGTGATATTATCTTGGGTGGTAACCCAGAATTTATGGCAAAACTTGAAATGCGCAAAAAAGGTTACCCAGATGAGCTTATTGCAGAAGCAACAGGTTTTGCAGAAACTACTAATGAAGAAATTTTAGAAGCACGTGGGACTTTCCGTGAATTAGAAGCAAAATTCAAAGAAGAAACAAAAGAAGAAGCAGAAAAAGTAAGAAAGGCTGGCGGTCTTTATATTATTGGTACAGAGCGTCACGAATCAAGACGTATTGATAACCAGTTACGTGGTCGTGCTGGTCGTCAGGGTGACCCTGGTGAAAGCCGTTTCTTCCTTTCTGCAGAAGATGATTTATTAAGACTTTTCGCTGGTGACAGATTCTATAACACTCTTGATGCTTTCAAATCAATTGGTGATATGCCTGTTGAAGCAAGACTTTTCACAAGCACTATTGAAAATGCTCAGAAGAAAGTTGAAAGCAATAACTTTGCAGTTCGTCGTAACGTTCTTAAATATGACGACGTTATGAACAAGCAAAGAGAAGTTATTTATGGTCAGAGAAACAAGGTTCTTGACGGGGCTGATATAAGCACAACAATTCAAAAGATGATTGTTGACACAATTTCTGAATCTGCAGACTTCTACTGCCCTGCTTCAAACAGTGTAAGCGACTGGAACTTCAAGGGTCTTGCTACAAAATACAACTGGCTCATTACAGAGGATGAAATTAAAGACCTCACAAAAACAGAAGACGTTGCAGAAGTTCTTCTCGACAAAGCTCAAAAACTCTATGACGAAAGAAAAGCTGAGTTCGGTGAAGAGTTAATTAAAGAAATTGAAAGAAGTGCTCTTCTTCGTAACGTTGATATGCGCTGGATGGACCACATCGACGCTATGGACCAGTTAAAGCGTGGTATTTCTCTTCGTGCTTATGCACAGAAAGACCCTGTTATAGCATTCAGAGAAGAAAGCTTCGATATGTTTGACGAAATGACAAACGAAATCAGAGAAGGTACTGTTGACTTCGTTCTTAAAGTAAGAATAAGAAAAGAAGAACCAGTTGAAAGAAAGCAAACAGTAAAAATTACTGCTACATCTGCTGACGACCAGACAGTTAAAAAGCAACCTGTAAAAAAAGCACAAAAGGTTGGCAGAAACGACCCTTGCCCATGCGGTAGTGGTAAGAAATATAAAAAGTGCTGTGGTATGAACGAAAACTAAAAAACTATAAACTAATGCATTCTATCATTTAAAGTTTTTATAAACTAATATGATAGAATGCATTTCATATTATAAAATCTAATTCCTAATTCCTAAAACAAAAAACCTTACAAAGCTCACACTTTGTAAGGTTTTTGTTATTAAACTCTTTCAACTGCAATCTTTACATTCTCGCCATTGATATCCCAATCTTTTGCATTAGCTGTTTCGCTAACCGTGATTGAATCTGCAAGAACTATTGTTGAAATTGCATCTTTATTTTTAAGTGCAATATCTGCAATTTTATCGTTACCAGAAAGTGTAACATTGATATGGTCTGTAACGTTAAAGTCAGAATCTTTTCTCATTGTCTGAATCTTACTGATAAGTTCTTTTACAAAGCCTTCTTCAATAAGCTCATCTGTAAGTTCAGTATCAAGTGCAACAGTAACACCTTTATCTGAAACTGTGAATACGCCCTCTTTCTGAACTGTATCAATAAGAACGTCTTCAACTGCTAATTCTACTGTGCCACTTGCAAGATTAAGAACAAGTTTACCCTCAGCATCAAGTGTCTTTTTAGCATCACTTGGTAATTCTGCTAAAGCGTTTCTGATTTCACCTAATTGTTTACCATACTTTGGACCTAATGTCTTTAATTGTGGTTTAAATGTGTATGATACGAAAGATTCAGCATCAGCATCAAAGTCAACATTTTTAACATTAAGCTCTTCACGGATAATATCAATAAAGTAGCCTTCAACCTTTTTGTCACAGTTTACATACATTGTGTTAAGTGGTTGTCTGTTCTTTAAGTTAGAGCCATTTCTTGCAGCACGACCAAGAACAACAATATCAACTACTTCATCCATATTCTTTTCGAGTTCTTTATCGATAAGGTCTTCTCTTACTTCAGGGAAGTCGCAAAGGTGAACGCTTTCAGGAGCACTCTTATCCACGTTACATACAAGGTTTCTGTAAATTGCTTCTGCCATAAATGGAATCATAGGAGCAGCAGTTTTAGCAGTAACAGTAAGTGCTGTATAAAGTGTCATATATGCAGCAGTCTTATCGTCTGTTTCACCCTGTACCCAATATCTTTCTCTGCCACGACGAACATACCAGTTACTCATTTCGTCTGTAAATTCCTGAAGTGCCTTTGCTGCTTCTGGAATCTTGTAATTTGCAAGGTTATCGTCAACCGCTTTAACCATTGAATAAAGCTTTGAAAGAAGCCATTTATCCATTACAGTAAGCTTGCAATCTTCTAAGTTATATTTAGTTGGGTCAAACTTATCAATATTTGCATAAAGTACATAGAAAGCGTAAGTATTCCAGAGAGTACCCATAAACTTTCTCTGACCTTCAACAACTGTTTTGCCATAGAAACGGTTAGGGAGCCAAGGTGCTGAGTTAGTGTAGAAATACCAACGAATTGCATCTGCACCATAACTTTCGAGTGCGTCAAATGGGTCAACCGCGTTACCCTTTGATTTACTCATCTTCTGACCATTTTCATCCTGAACGTGACCTAAAACGATAACGTTTTTATAAGGTGCTTTATTGAAGATGAGAGTTGAAATAGCAAGAAGTGAGTAGAACCAACCACGAGTCTGGTCAACTGCTTCTGAAATGAAGTCTGCTGGGAATTGTGCTTCAAATAATTCTTTGTTTTCAAATGGATAGTGATGTTGTGCGAATGGCATTGCACCACTGTCGAACCAACAGTCAATAACCTCTGGTACACGGTGCATTTCTTTACCGCAATCAGGACATTTGATTGTAACTGCATCAATAAATGGTCTGTGAAGTTCAATATCTTCAGGACAGTTATTGCTCATTGACTTCAACTCTTCAATAGAACCGATTGAATGACGGCAACCACATTCACATTCCCAGATATTAAGTGGTGTACCCCAATATCTGTTACGTGAAATACCCCAGTCCTGAACGTTTTCTAACCAGACGCCAAAACGACCTTTACCAATACTTTCAGGAATCCAGTTGATTGTGTTATTATTTTTAATTAAATCTTCTCTTACTTCCGTCATCTTTATAAACCAAGATTCTCTTGCATAGTAAATAAGAGGAGTTGAACATCTCCAGCAGTGTGGATATTCGTGTTCGAATTTAGGAGCATCGAAAAGAAGTCCTGCTTTTTCAAGGTCAACTAAAACTAATTTATCTGCATCCTTAACGAATGTACCAACGTAAGGAGTTGGTTCAGCCATTAAGCCTGCACCATCAACTAACTGAATGAATGGTAAATCATATTTTCTACCAACTTTAGCGTCATCTTCACCGAATGCAGGTGCAATATGAACAATACCAGTACCGTCTGACATTGTAACGTAGCTGTCAGTTGTAATGAAGAAGCCTTTTTTATTCTGCTTGTCGCAAAGCGGTTTTACATAATCGAAAAGTGGCACATACTCTTTGTGTTCAAGGTCTGCACCTTTCATTGTTTCAATTACTTCATAAGCTTCTGTTTCTTCTGTTTTAAGTTTACCTAAAACTTTATCAAGAAGTGCTTCAGCCATATAATATGTGAAGCCGTCAGCAGCCTTTACCTTGCAGTATGTATCAGCAGGGTTTACACAAAGTGCTACGTTTGATGGAAGAGTCCAAGGTGTAGTAGTCCATGCAAGGAAATATGCATCCTCATCTGCTACCTTAAAACGAACTACTGCAGAACGTTCTTTTACTGTTTTATAGCCTTGCGCAACCTCGTGAGAAGAAAGCGGAGTACCACAACGTGGGCAATAAGGAACAATTTTAAAGCCTTTGTAAAGAAGATTCTTTTCATAAATCTTTTTAAGTGCCCACCACTCTGACTCAATGAAGTCATTGTGATAAGTTACATAAGGGTCTTCCATATCTGCCCAGAAACCAACTGTACGTGAGAAATCTTCCCACATACCCTTGTATTTCCATACGCTTTCTTTACAGTGACCAATAAATGGTTCAAGACCATATTCTTCAATTTGTTCTTTACCGTCAAGAGCTAAAAGCTTTTCAACTTCAAGTTCAACAGGAAGACCGTGAGTATCCCAACCAGCCTTTCTTGGAACCATACAGCCTTTCATTGTACGGTAACGTGGAATCATATCCTTAATAACACGTGTTAAAACGTGACCGATGTGTG
>JAZNUL010000087.1:0-9703 GCA_045592285.1 Acutalibacteraceae bacterium | reverse complement strand
TTGAAAGTTGAAAATTTAAAGTTGAAAGTTTCGGGAATGCTTCGCATTTGATTATAATTACAAGTGAATAACAAATAATATATCCTATCATTTAAAGTTGTTTTTGTATCGACTAAAAATGATAGGATAAATTTATTTATATAAAGAATTAATTACAATCAAGTCCGAAGGACTTCCAAAATTGTGGATTATGAATTGTGAATTGTGCATTTATAGGCTTTGTCCCTTAACTTTCAATTAAATTGCGTCGCAGACCCGAAATTCTGCGTTTTGCATTCTGCATTTTTGAGCGTAGCGAATCAATAGTCTTTTCCCCAACCTTTTCTCTCGTGGAATGCTTTATCGTTCATACTACTTTTTCGGCGTTCAAATTTGTAGTTTTGCTTTTCTTCGTCAGTCATTTTGAAAGTGAATTTACGTTTTGGAACTTCTTCTAAAAGTGGGGTTTTAATTTCTACGAGTTCACTATCTGAAGCAACAGCAGAAAGGATTAAAATGTCACTGTCCTCTGGTAAAACAAGTTCGTTTTTGCCTTTTACATCAAATGTAACTGCGAAGAAATAAACGAGCTTTGCAAAAACGTCTTCGCCATCTTTGTGACAATGTGTGCTTTCGAATGCAACGGAGCAATCTTTAATTCTTGCAGTTTCTTTAAAATCATACATATCCCAACGAGCAACTCTTTCGAATGCATCTGGAATAAACTTTTTAACTGTTTCTCCGTCTATGTTGAACTCTGCATTTTTGTCGCCACCGAGCGAAGCACAGATAAGTGTAAGCTTTTTGCTGTTCTCAGGAATAGCAATTTTTTGTTTGTTACAAGTTAAAACGTTTTTACTATCTTTGTTTATTTTGTGTTCTGCACCAAAAATTGTGAAACGTTTAGGTGTGATTTCATAAGGTATTGTATACTCGAAATCGCCTTTTTCACCTTGCTTTGTAATAATATTTTTATTGTAATCAAGGTTGATAGCATAGGTGGTTTGTTTTTCGTTCTTTATGTCTGGATTCTTTAATTTTAATGCAAATGATTTTATTTCATAAGGTGCAAAAGATGTTACTAATTCTCTGTTTTTTACAGTAGCATCGCTTATGAATTCTTCACTTGCATAAACTTCTTTTGCACTGTCAATTCCGTTACCTATTGAAAGTGTAAAGTTTTTGATTTCTTCTTTTCCACTTTCATTAAGACGGATAATAATCTCATCACTGTTTTCAGCCTTTTTAATAGCTCTAACTATAACGCCTGAATCTGAAAGTGTGAGGAAAGAGTATTCGCTGCCAAGTGAGCCTTTGTGCTTACTGCATTCTATTGCAACAAGTGGTTGTGTGAAAAGTCTTGCTTCTTTGTTGGTTTCTTTTGAAACCTTATTAGCGTGAGAGAAAATTGCATAAGAATATCTGTTAAGACCTAAATCCATCATAGATTGCATTGAGTCTATTCTATAATTCTTTTTAGGTGTATGAATTGCTGTAAGACGGAGAGTGTTAATGTTGAATTTATCCCAGCCATATTTACATTCACTTAAAATTGAAACACCGAACTCGCCATTTTGTGAGGTTATATCTGCCCATTTCTGTGCTGGTACTTCAAAGAGCTTGTCACTCATATTGCCACGCTCAATAGCACCTAAACCTAAGTCGAAGGTTGCTTTGTCGTTGAGGGCTGTAAGTGTGAAAATATTTTTTGCCATTGTGCGAAGTGATTGCCATTCAACTTCGTTATACACATTAACAATTTCTGAACCATAGCTTAAAGAAATAATTTTTGTGAAAGTGCTTCTGTCATCTTTCTGAGTAACTTTTATAGCAACTCGAGCTTTGCCTTCTTCAATAATTTCTTTTGAAACTAATTGTGGAATTCTGTCAGGTGCTTTGTTGGCTTCTTCGTAATTCATTTCCCAGGCAGGCCAGTTTTCAGAACCATTGTAGTTGAAAAGACCTGTAACAACAGGTGCTTTTAAAAGCTCCTGATTTAAAGATTTATCGAAAACAGATTTAATATCACCATTTTCATTGAGTGTAACAACATATTTTTCGTTTTCTAAAGTGTTTTCAGTAACTTTAAGAGTTGATGCAACATCTGTTGCTTTGTCACTTTCTCTTATATCGTAAGCCTTTAAAGATATACCGTTCATATTTGCTACAAAAACAATTTCTGTAACGCCGTTTTTCTTAGAAATTATCTGCGCAGGAACTTCGTTTTTGTTTTTATCAAATACTCTTACATACTTTGAACTGAAATCAGTGAGTCTCACTGTAACAACGCCATTTCTTTCAAGCTCTATTGAGTTGTAAACAACAACCGCTCTGCCTTTACAGAATGAAGTGTCAATAAGTGAAGTGAGTGATGAAAGTGAAGTTTCCATTTCGTTTTTGAACTGGTTCATTGAAACGAATAAATCATTCCAAGAGCGTTTGTAAACTCTCTGGCAGGATGTACCTGGCATATCGTCGTGGAAATGGTGGGCAATACCACGTTTCCAGGCACGTGTGAGAGCAGTTTTGTTGTAAGGGTTAACACCTAAGAAGTCTGCTAAAACAGAGCTTCTTTCAGCCATATCACCAAGTTCTTCCATATGTCTGTTCCAACGCTTACTCATAACACGTGAGGTGTAACCGCCGACAGCGTGATTCTGCATAACGAGTTCGTTATTCCATAATGGAAGCTTTGCTTTTGCTTCATCACTTAAGTTGTCAAGGTCATAGAAGATTTCGTCAGCTGAAGCAGGATGAATTTCTAACTCTTCATCATTTAATTTTACTGCTTCTTCTAAAAGAACTGCGCTTTCTTCTTTTGTTGCACCTCCACGGTCACCTGTGCCGTGGAATTGGTAATCCCAGTTAAGACCGAATTTTTCATTTTCTTCTAATTTATTATGTATAAATTCCCAATCACGAATTTTTTGGAATGGGCGTGAATATGAGCCAGGGTTTACTACTGCGAAAACTTCGTTTCCATCAACGCCACGCCATCTGCCAATGTTAAATGGCATACCATAAGCTGAACCCCAGGTAAGTTTTTGTGTTGTGAAGCCTTTTAAGTTAGCGTGGTGCATTACACTTGGAAGTGCCCATCCAAAACCAAAACAGTCAGGAAGGAAAATATCGGTTGAGCGTTTACCGAATTTTTCGTTGAAATATGAATTACCATAAAGGATGTTTCTCATAAGTGCTTCAGGTGATGGCACGTTAACGTCGCCATTCTCGAATGCAGAACCACAGACGTTCCATCTGCCTGTTTTTATGTATTCCTTCATTTTGTTATAGAGTTCAGGGTAGTATTCTTCCATAAGCTCATATCTGTAAGAACCCTCAAATGAAAATTTATATGTTTTGTAATTCTCAAATAAGTGGAAATTTTCTAAAAGAGTTGCTTTTATATATTCTCTTATAGATTCTTCTAAATCCCAACTCCAGACAGTGTCTAAATGTGAAGTTGCAACTGCGTAAACTTTCTTTTTTGCCATATCAAAAAATCCTTTCGAAATCATCTTTTAAAACTATACAATAAACGTTAAAAATTTTCAATATTTAATTCAAAAAAAGAAGAAATACTATTGAAATATATTGTAGAAGTAGTATAATAAAAAAGTATATAAATCCTATATGTAGGGGGTAAACCTTATGGCGAAATTAAGAGTTGGTATTATCGGTTGTGGAGGTATTGCCAATAGCAAGCATATGTCTGCTTTAGAGAAAATCGAAGAAGTGGAAATGGTTGCGTTTTGTGATATTATTTTAGAAAAAGCAGAGAAGGCAGTTAAAGAATTCGGCACACCTGATGCCAAAGCTTATGAGGATTATAAAGAGCTTTTAAAAGATGAGACGATTGACGTTGTTCACGTTTGTACACCAAATCGTTCACATAGTTTTATTACAATTGATGCTCTCGAAAGTGGCAAGCACGTAATGTGTGAAAAGCCAATGGCTAAAACTTATGAAGAAGCTGTTAAAATGTGCGAAGCTTCTGAAAGAACAGGCAAGAAACTTTCTATTGGTTACCAGAACAGATGCACAGCAGAGAATGCTTATGTTAAGGCTTGTGCTGAAAAAGGCGAGTTCGGCGATATGTATTACGCTAATGCTTATGCAGTTCGTCGCAGAGCAGTTCCTACCTGGGGCGTGTTCCTTAATGAGTATGAGCAGGGCGGCGGTCCACTTATTGATATTGGTACTCACGCGCTTGATATGACTCTCTGGATTATGGATAACTATGAACCAGAAATGGTTGTAGGTCAGACATTCAGAAAATTAGCTGATAAAGAAGAGCAAGGTAACGACTGGGGACCTTGGGACCCGGAAAAATATACAGTTGAAGATTCTGCATTTGGATTTATAAAAATGAAGAATGGTGCAGTTATAAATCTTCAGTCAAGCTGGGCACTTAATGTGGCTGACCCTAACGAAGCTTGTTACACAATCTGCGGTGACAAGGGTGGTGTAGATACACGTGATGATAAGGTTGTTGTAAACTACATTAAAAATCAACGTCAGGTTATTGAAACGCCAAGTTTTGAAAATGGTGGGGCAGCATTCTTTGAAGGTATTAAATGCGATAGCCCGAAAGATGTTGAAGCAAGAAAATGGGTTAACTCAATTCTTAATGATACAGAAGTACCGGTTCCACCAAGACAGGCACTTTGCGTTACAAGAATTTTAGAAGGTATCTATGAATCAGCGAAAACAGGTTCACCTGTTTATTTTAAAGATTGAGGAGTTAAGTTATGAAATTTGCAGTTCAATTATATTCCGTTCGTGACCATATTGAAAATGGTAATGATTTATTAGAAGTTTTAGGCAAGGTTAAAGAAATTGGCTTTGATGGTGTTGAATTCGCTGGTTACCAAGGCGTTTCAGCAGAGGTTTTAAAGAAAAGATGTGACGAATTAGGTCTTACAATAGTTGGTACACATTTAGGTCTTGATGACTTTGAAAAAGAAAATCTCGCTAAAACATTAGAGTTCCACAAAACACTCGGTACAAAATATTTAGGTGTAGGTGGTGCACCACACTCAAATTACGAAGAAGCAAAAAATACTGCGGATGTATTAGGTAACGCTAATATAGAAGCAGAGAAAATTGGTATGAATACATATTATCATAACCACACAGAAGAATTTGAAGATTTAAAAGACGGTAAAACCGCTATGGATATTATCGGAGAACAATGTAAATTAGAAGTTGATACATACTGGAGTTTTTGTGCTGGTATTAAAAACTCTGAATACTTACCAGCACATAAAGACCAGATTGCTTTAATTCATATTAAAGATGGTAAAAACCATAAGCCGATGGCTTTAGGTGAAGGCGAAAATGATTTACTTGATATTGTTAAAGGCGTTAAAGAAATTGGTCTCGATTGGGTGATTTTAGAAAACGATGACCCAGTTCCAACAGGTCTTGAGGATATCAAGAGAAGCTATAAATGGCTTAAAGAAAATTTTTAATCAGGAGAGAGCAAAATGAAATTAGGTGTACTTACAAATCTTTTAGGTAGTGTGTCTTTAGAAGAGGCTTTAAAATATTTTTCATCATTAGGTCTTGAGATGGTAGAAATCGGTTGTGGTGGCTACCCTGGTAATGCACACGCAAATCCAGACATACTTTTAAATGATGACAAAGCATTAGAAGAGTTTAAAGCGCTTCTTAAAAAATATAATGTTGAAATCAGTGCTCTTAGTTGTCACGGTAACCCTGTTCATCCGAATAAAGAAATTGCAAAGAGCTTTGATGATGATTTAAGAAAAGCAGTTCTTTTAGCAGAAAAATTAGGTGTTCACCAGATTAACACATTCTCAGGTTGCCCTGGTGACTGTGAAACTGCAAAATATCCAAACTGGGTTACTTGCCCTTGGCCAAATGATTTTGGTGAAATTTTAGAATGGCAATGGAACGAAGTTCTTATTCCTTACTGGAAAGAATTTGTTAAGTTCAGTACAGCTCACGGTGTTGATAAAATTGCACTCGAGCTTCACCCAGGTTTCTGTGTTTATAATACAGAAAGTCTTTTAAAGCTTCGTAATGCAGTTGGTAAAGAAATCGGTGCAAACTTAGACTTATCACACCTTATCTGGCAAGGTATGGAGCCTGTTGCTGTTATCCGTGCTTTAGGGGATGCAATATTCCATTTCCACGCTAAAGATACAAAGATTGATAAAATTAACACAGCAGTAAATGGTGTATTAGATACAAAATCTTATGCAGATGAAATTAATCGTTCTTGGATTTTCCGTTCAGTAGGTTATGGTAACGATGAACTCTATTGGAAAGACGTTATGAGTAATCTTCGTATGGTTGGTTACGATTATGCAATTTCTATTGAACACGAGGATTCATTAATGAGCCAGAACGAGGGTCTCGAAAAGGCAGTTGAACTTCTCAAGAAATGTATAATTAAAGAGAGTCTTGCTGAAGCCTGGTGGATTTAACTAATTCGGAATTAGATAATATAAACGAAAAGAGATAGGGAATATGGAGAAAATTAATACCGTTGTTGTCGGTTATGGCGGAATGGGTAAATACCACGCTGACAATATAGAGAAATTTGAAAACTTTAATCTTGTTGGCATCTATGATATCAAAGAAGAAAGATGCGAGTTAGCTCGTGAAAATAACGTAAAAGCTTACGAAAGTTTCGAAGCAGTTTTAGCTGATGATAAAGTTGAGCTTATTGTTTGTGCTACATACAATGACTGTCACAAGGATATTGCAATTCGTGCTATGAAAGCAGGTAAAAATGTTATTTCTGAAAAGCCTGTTACAATGTGCTCAGAAGATTTAGCAGATATGATAAAAGTTTCTGAGGAAACAGGCAAGCTCTTTACAGTTCATCAGAACAGACGTTGGGATAATGATTACAGAACTATTAAAAATATAATTGACAAAAATGAATTAGGTAAAGTTTTTGCTATTGATTCAAGAGTATATGGTTCACGTGGTATTCCTGGTGACTGGCGACAAGAAAAAGAACACGGCGGCGGTATGGTATTTGACTGGGGTGTTCATCTTCTTGACCAGATTCTTATGATTAACGAAGGTAAAACAATCGAGTCGGTTTATGCTACTGTTACTCATATCACAAACGATGAGTGTGATGACGGCTTCAGAACACTTATAAAATTCAAAGATGGACCAGATTGTGTAGTTGAAGTTCTTACTAACAACTTTATTGAAGCACCTCGCTGGTACGTTTGTGGCGAAAATGGTACAGCAATTATCACTGACTGGGATTTGAACGGTAAAATTGTAAAAATAAAAGACTGGGAAAAGCTTGATGCAGTACCAATTCAGGCAGGTGCAGGTATTACAAAAACAATGGCACCAAGAACAGATGAAACAATTAAAGAATTCCCACTCGAAAAAATCGAGGTTGAATGGACAGATTATTATAATAATATTTATGATTGTTTAAGAAATGGCGCAAAGCCTCTTATCACTCACGCACAGCAGGTAAGACTTATGCGACTTATGGAAGCAATTTTTGAATCTGCAGAGAAAAATACAGTAATCAGTTTTGAATAAAAAATATTTCGATTGGAGTTTTTGCTATGGCAGTTTTCAAACCATTTAAAGCATTACGCCCCACAGAAGAATACGCTTCACGTGTAGCAGCGTTACCTTACGATGTAATGAACAGCGATGAAGCGAGAGAAACGGTAAAAGGTAACCCTTATTCATTTCTTCACGTTGATAAAGCCGAAATTGATTTAGAAAAAGGTGTTGACCTTTATTCAGATGAAGTTTATAAAAAGGCTAAAGAAAATTTAGAAGCTCTCGAAAAAGATGGCGTTATGAAGCAGGATGAAAAGAATTGTTTTTATATCTATCGTCAGATAATGAATGGCAGAGAGCAGACTGGTCTTGTTGGCTGTGCTTCTATTGATGATTATATTAATAACCAGATTAAAAAGCACGAGTTAACCCGTGCTGATAAAGAAGCAGACAGAATTCGCCACGTTGACACTTGTGATGCTAACACAGGTCCTATTTTTCTTTGCTATAAAGAGTGTGATGAAGTTGACGAAATAGTTTCGGATTTCAAAAATAACAATTCTCCAGTTTACGATTTCCTTACAGAAGACGGTATTTCTAATACAGTCTGGGTGATTGAAGACGAAGAATTGAACAATAAGCTTTCTTCACTTTTAGAGAATGCTGGTGCATTTTATATTGCAGATGGTCACCATCGTTGTGCTTCTGCGGTTAACGTAGGTAAAAAACGCCGCGAAGAAAATCCACAATATAACGGCACAGAAGAATTCAATTTCTTTTTAGCTGTTTTGTTCCCTGCAAAAACGCTTGCTATAATGGATTATAACCGTGTTGTTAAAGATTTGAATGGTAATACTAAAGATGAATTTATAAATAAAATTCAAGAGAAATTTGAAGTAACAAAAACTAATAATAAAGAGCCATTCAGTCCACAGGAAAAGCATACTTTTGGTATGTATCTTGATAACGAGTGGTATGTTTTGAAGGCAAAGTCAGGAGCATTTAATGAAAACGACCCTGTTGAAAGACTTGACGTATCCGTTCTTCAAAGTAATCTTTTGTCACCAATTCTTAATATTGGCGATCCGAGAATAGATAAAAGAATTGACTTTATCGGCGGTATAAGAGGACTTAAAGAGTTGGAAAGACGAGTTAAATCAGATATGACAGTTGCTTTCTCAATGTATCCTACAACTCTTGATGATTTAACGGATATTGCAGATGCAAATAAAATAATGCCACCAAAATCAACCTGGTTTGAGCCGAAACTTTTGAGTGGATTATTTATACACAAATTAAGGTGACGGAAGCCGAACACCGCACGGTTTTGGAAGACAAAAATTCCCACTAACATCGTCAAAACTCTTGAAATACGAGAGTATTCCTGCGAGGTTTTCCTTGTTACTGAAAATTTTTTGTCTTACAAAACTGCTCGCACCTAAAATTGTAAAGGTTTTGGTGCAGTAAGGTGTTTCTTTGGAGCAGTCATACTGACGTATAACGATTATAGTTAGTCGAAACAGTGTAAAATTACACTGTTTCGATACCAAATCATATATTTGGTATCGAATTTTCTTCGAAAATTCGACTATAATCCTTTCAATGACTGTAATGCAAAATTGTATTTACGAAAAACAATTTTGCTAAAAGCCGATAAAGTCGGCTTTTCGAAACGCAACTGCGTTTCGGCTAATTACAATCATTATAACAAGACAAAAAACGGCTTAATGTGCCGAAAGATTTAAATTTTAGGCGTACGGGGTTCGACTTCCGTCACCTTAAGGAGTGATTCTATGAGCGAAAAAGCAATGAAAATTTGTTTTAGTATTATTGGTGTAGTTACTTTATTTGCAATTATAGTTGGTGTATTAACACGTGAAAAAGAACCGACTATTGAAGATAAAGTGGAACTTGGTGCTGTTTTGCAGGATGAAACCAAAGATAACTATTTTACTTCACCAGAAGGAAGATATTCTTTGAAAATCACGTCAGTTTACGAAACAGAGCCGGACACAACAGCCGAAGATGCTCCTAAAACAGATAGAGTAGTAGTGGTTGTTTATGAGTATTCAAATGACGATATTGAAGCTGGTCTTGTAATAACTCCAGCTCATTTCAGAGCATATGATGCTTCAGGTAATGAATTAGAAGTTTTTCCACAAGAAAACTTGTTTGAACCTGGAGAAATCAGCACACTTGGTACCCATAC
>JAZNUL010000086.1:0-2227 GCA_045592285.1 Acutalibacteraceae bacterium | reverse complement strand
CACTGTCACGAAGAGATGAAGTATTATTTTCAGCAACAGGACTCCATCTGTATTCGCCCCATTCACTTGTGAATGTAAGGTGAACACCAACAGCGTGTTGTGGGTTGTTTTTTGCCCAGATACCAGCATTTTTTGCCCAACCGCAAGGTGTCATAATTGTTGATGAAGTTATACCACCTTTTTCGAATAAGTCTGCAACAGCCATATTAGCCGCTCTGCACATACCGAAATCGTCTGCATTAATAATAAGATATTTATCCATTTTTATATGCTCCTTAAGATGCTTTGCATCATAATTTACTGTTTATTTGCTTCTTTTTCTGCACGTCTTTTTTTTATTTCCGAAAGTGATGACATTTTAATTTCTTCGTCATCATCTTCAATGTAATCACTAAAACCTGCAACATCAACTACTTCAAAATCATTTTCTTCAGTAAAGGCTTCTGCTTGAAAGTCTTCACTAAAATCTTCTGTGTAGTCTTCTTGTTCCACAATGTTGTTTTCTTCAACTTCTTCAGAAAAATCATCATCAACAGGAACGTTATCAATTTCTTCAACATCTTCATTCACATCATCTTCTAAAGCTCTGAGTGTCTGTGATTCTCTTAAAGGTGCAGCATCTTTTAAAGAACCCAAAGTACGTTTTGAAGTGTTTTTGCTTTTTGCTTTCTTAACTTTCTTTTCTTTTACTGTTTTTTCTGATTTTTCAATTTCACCATTTTCAGAAAGCTTTACACCTCTTCGTTTAATGTGAACTATTATACATACTGCTGCAATAGCAAATATCCACACAATAACAAGAACTACAATAATTGCAGTTACAGCAAAATTGGTGTCAGGCTTATTTTTGTTGCCATCAGTAGCTGTTGTATTAGCCGCTGTGTTAAACACAACCGGTGCATTAGGAGTCGAGTTAGAAATACCATTTATGTACTCATTATACATAAGTTCAGCTTTTTCAATAACCTCGGTCGTTGCAATACCATCTACAGTCATACCATATTTTAACTGAAGATTTTTAACAGCCGCTGCAGTTGCATCGTCATACTCACCAGTAATTGAACCCTGAAGCCCACACTCTGTATAAATAAGAATCCATTGTAACCATTTAACACCGTCACCCTTGTCACCAGGATTTAACTGTGTTGTAGGCTTCTGGTAAGGATTAACTGTTGTGTTATAATCAACATTTTCACCATTCAATGAAGATATTGGTGTACTCGCAGTTGTATTTTGTTGTAAATTTGAATTATACGAACCTGTAACAACAGGGTCAATGGTATCAAAAAAGTTACTACCGACAGTTTGTGGTGGTGTTGTAGGAATAAGACCATCTAAATCGAAACCCTCAAACACACCAAGAATGCCCTCTACTTTACCGCCAACTTGCTGAGAAACATCGTTATCCTGAAAAACACTCTCAACAACTCCGCCAACGAAATCGCCGACACCATCACCCATACCACCTAAGCCACCTAAAAGACCGCCTTTAGTGGTTGCGGTTGTTCCATTGTCATAAGTAACGTTTTCATCGTCGTCAAACATATCGTCAGCAAGGTCATCACCAGTAGCCGACGCAACCATTAACACGGAAGAAAGTAAGACAACAAATGAAAGTAAAAATAATAAACTTTTCTTCATATTTCACTCACTTTTTAACACTTTTCTAACAAACCGTAATTAGTCGAACTTAATGCATTAAACATTATAACACAAGCATATTGAAAAAATCAATAATAATGATACACAAATTAACATTTTTGTTACATTTCCCTATTTAACCATAGGAAATATGTATAATTTGATGGTGTGACAATAAAAATTATACAAAAACCAATAAAAATGATGCCAGACATTGAGTCTGACATCACTAAATAAATTATTCACCTAAAATAATTTCTGGGTTATTGAAAATTTCTTCAAGCTTCCAGATAAACGGAGAAACCTCTGAGAAGTCTAATGCTCTGTGGTCAAAGCAGATTGTAAGAGGAAGAATGTTTCTTATTTCGATTTTATCTTCACCGTTTTCATCGGTTACAACTATTGGTCTTTTTTGAATTGCACAAACAGCCATAGCACAAACCATTGGCGGAATAATCATAAGAACGCTTGCGTCACCTCTGAGGCCTCTTACAAGATTACCAACGTTTGAAACAAGGAAAGTACCCTGTGCTAAATCGTCCTTTGTAATTCTGTCTGTTTCAGGAATTGCATAATAAGCCTTTTT
>JAZNUL010000085.1:0-7611 GCA_045592285.1 Acutalibacteraceae bacterium | reverse complement strand
TCTCTTCGAAGAGAGGCGTTGGGGTTCATTTAATTTTTATTTTCATTTATCACACTTTATATTAGTTGGTACTCTCTTGCGGGAGAGCAGAGCTCTTCCCCTACGGTTGTGGGAGTTAATTTTTTCTTTCATTTATTCTTTATTATTTATTCTATATTCTTTATTCTTTAAAAAGCAACTACATTCTCTCATTCATATTGAATGAAAAAATGTAGTTTTTGTTATTCATATTTAATTACAATCAAGCCGAAGACTTCCGAAACTCAGCACTTTGTACTCAGCACTCAGCACTATTTTTCGGGCGACCACAGGTCTGCCCCTACAGTTCTGCGTGCTTCTCAAGCACAGCTTTAAGTTCGTCAACTCCATCACCTTTCTCTGATGAAAAAGGAATGATAGTTAAGTCGTCACCGAATTCTTCCAACTCTTTGCGAAGACCCTCAACACGCTCTTTATACTGTGTTTTATTGAGTTTGTCGCTTTTGGTTGCGGCAACTATGAATGGTATTTCACATTCTTGTAAAAAGCGCATCATAATATAATCGTCTTCAGATGGTTTATGGCGCATATCTACGAGCTGAACAACGAGTTTTAAGTTTCGTTCTTCTTGAAAGTAGCCTTCCATCATTTCTGCCCAGCGACGTTTTTCGCCTCTTGCTACTTTAGCGTAGCCGTAGCCTGGTAAATCAACGATTCTTACATCTTCAGTTCTGTAAAAGTTGATTGTGATTGTTTTACCGGGTACTGACGAAACACGTGCTAAATTCTTACGGTTGAAGAGTTTATTGAGCATTGAAGATTTGCCGACGTTAGACCTACCGGCAAATGCAATTTCTGTTACAGTTGACTCAGGGATTTGTGAAAGCGTACCAAAAGCCGCTTCAAATTCTACTTTATTAAAGTTCATACAAACAAATCCCCTTTCTTAGCAACAAACTGTGGTCTGTGATTCTTCACTTGTTTCTTGAATTTTTACAGTAGTTTTCTTGCTCTGTGAAGATCTTTTAGGTTTAGTTAAAGCTAAATTTAAAACTTCGTCAAGAGTTGATACTGGTATAAATTCAATATTCTTTTTAACAACTTCGTCAACCTTTTCTAAGTCTGGCACGTTATCCTGTGGAATTAAAACAGTTTTCATTTTGTTTTTATATGCCGCCATAGATTTTTCTTTTAAACCACCAATTGCCATAACATTACCACGTAATGAAATTTCGCCAGTCATAGCAACGTCTGGTTTTACTGGGCGATTTGTAAGTGCTGACACGAGTGCGGTAGTCATAGTAACACCAGCAGATGGGCCATCCTTTGGCACAGCACCCTCTGGGGCATGAATGTGAATATCTTTATCTTTATAAAAAGTCGGGTCAATTCCTAATTCATTTGCTCTGCTTCTTACAAAGCTCACTGCAATTTTTGCTGACTCTTTCATAACGTCGCCTAATGAGCCAGTAAGTTCAATTTTACCAGTACCCTCTAAAATTGATGCTTCAATCTGCATAATCTCGCCACCGACTTTAGTCCATGCAAGACCATTGACTGCACCAATCATATTGTCTAAAGAGAGGTCTGTTTCTTTATATTTTCTTGCACCTAAAAATTCTTCTAAATTTTCAGGTGTAACGCTGATTTTACCCTCAAAACCATCTGCAAATTTAACTGCACATTTTCTTAAAACCTTAATAATAACTCTTTCTAAGGTTCTGACACCAGCTTCTTTTGTGTAGCCGTCTATAATGAGCTTTAAAGCAGAGTCACTTATTGAAACCATTTTTGAAGTCATATTGAAGTTTCTAAGCTGTTTTGGTAAAAGATGCTTTTTAGCAATTCTGAATTTTTCTTCCAAAGTATAGCTATAAAGCTCGATGATTTCCATTCTGTCATAAAGTGGACCAGGAATTGAAGAAGCATCATTTGCAGTAGTAATAAATAAAACCTTGCTTAAATCAAACGGAACGTCAATATAATGGTCAACGAAAGAATTATTCTGCTCACCGTCAAGAACCTCTAAAAGTGCTGACGAAGGGTCACCCTTGTAATCGTTACCTAACTTATCGATTTCATCAAGCAAAATAAGTGCATTAGTAGAGCCTGCCTGTTCAACTGCAGAAATAATTCTACCAGGCATTGCACCTATATAAGTTCTTCTGTGTCCACGAATTTCTGCTTCATCGTGAACGCCACCGAGAGAAATTCTCGCATAGTTTTTATTCATTGCTTTTGCAAGAGATTTTGCAATAGATGTTTTACCAACACCTGGTGGGCCCACAAGGCAGAGAATTTGTGAGTTAACGTTTTCTGAAAGCTTTTTAACAGCGATTAACTCTACAATTCTTTCTTTAACTTCATCTAAGCCGTAGTGGTCTTTATCTAAAACCTTTCTTGCTTTAGCTAAATTCAAAGAATCTTTTGTTTCAACATTCCACGGAAGAGCAAGAACCCTGTCTAAATATGTACGTGTAACGTTTGCTTCTGAGCTACTGCTTGAAAGCTTTAAAAGTCTGTCTGCTTCGTCGAGAAGCTTCTTTTTATATTTATCTTCGAGTGGTAAAGCATTAATTTTTTCTTTATAGCTTTCTGCTTCTTCCTCTGGTGACTCTTCACCATTAAGCTCTTGTGAAATAACCTTTAACTGCTCACGAAGGAAGTAATCTTTCTGATTTTTATCCATTCTTTCGTGAACCTCGTTCTGAATACCAACTTGCAAAGAAAGAATTTCAGTTTCTTTAATAAGAACACTGCAAAGCTTTTCTGCTCTTTTTATTGGGTTTAATTCACTTAAAAGCTCTTGCTTATCCTCGAACATCAATATAGTGTTACTTGCTATATAGTCAGTTAAAAGCGCAATATCATCTTCTGTGTGAACTGTCATTTCAACGTCGGGAGAAACACGTGGTAAAAGGTCTGCATAATCGTCAAACAAATCACGGAGTGTTCTGACTAACGCTTCACTGTATGCTGAGTCAATTTTTCTTATTGGCTTTTGTTTTACTTCAGTAACAACCGCTTTTAAAATTGGCTTTGTTCTCAAAGTTTCAACAATTGTTGCTCTGTATTTACCCTCAACAACAACTCTTAAAACTTCAGTATTAGGAAGTTTAATAACCTGCTTAACCTCTGCAACAACGCCGATTTTATTAAGGTCAGAAAATTCAGGATTTTCTATTTCTGCATCTAATTGAGCGGCAAGAAAAATCTCACCCGAGGTATTTAAAGCGGCTCTTATAGCAGCAATAGATTTTTGTCTGCCGACATCAAAATGTAATGTCATTTTAGGGAAAACTACCACGCCTCTCATTGCTAAAACGGGAAGCGAAGTAGTAATAGTGGTTTTATTATTCATATTTTAATCCTTTATGATGCTTGATTTTCATCTGTTATAGATTTTCTTGCTATAACTGGTTCTGCTTTGCCATCTACCACATCGGCAGTTATTTTAACAACATCTACTGTTGGGTCTGATGGAACGGAATACATTACAGGAACTAATATTTTTTCCATTAAAGCACGAAGACCTCTGGCACCAGTTTCTTTTTCAATAGTTAATTCTGCAACTCGTCTTACTGCTTCTTCTGAGAAATCGAGAGTTACGTTATCCATTTTGAAAAGACTCTGATATTGCTTTAAAAGTGCATTTTTAGGTTCTGTAATAATACTTACTAAAGCATCAACATCTAAATCTTTTAATGAAGTAATAACTGGAATTCTGCCGACTAATTCAGGAATAAGACCGAATTTTACAAGGTCCTGTGTTACGACCTTTGACATAATATCCATTTGTTTTAAATCTGTTTTTGTTCTGATTTCGCTACCGAAACCAAGCACGTTTTTGCCAAGACGTTCTTCAACTAATTTTTCAATACCAGCAAAAGCACCACCACAGATAAAGAGAATTTTTGAAGTATCAATCTGAATAAACTCTTGTTGTGGGTGCTTTCTGCCACCTTGTGGCGGAACGTTTGCAACTGTGCCTTCAATAATCTTTAAAAGTGCTTGTTGAACGCCCTCACCGCTTACGTCACGTGTGATAGATGTGTTTTCGCTCTTTCTTGTGATTTTATCGATTTCGTCGATATAAATAATACCTTTTTCGGCTTTTTCTACGTCAAAATCTGCCGCTTGAATAAGTCTTAAAAGAATATTTTCAACGTCCTCACCAACGTAACCCGCTTCTGTTAATGTTGTAGCATCAGCAATAGCGAATGGAACATCGAGAATTTTTGCAAGAGTTGAAGCGAGTAAGGTTTTACCAACACCAGTAGGACCTAATAAAAGCACGTTGCTTTTACCGATTTCAACATCTGTTTCTTCATTTTTATAAACTCTTTTATAGTGATTATAAACTGCAACAGATAAAACTTTTTTTGCTTCTTCCTGACCAATAACGTATTCATCTAATTTTTCTTTGATTTCCATTGGTTTTGGAAGAACTGCTTCTTTCTTTTTGCTTTTTGTTGCTTCTTCTATCGCCTTTTCAACATCTTCTGGGTTAATACCCTCGATAATCTGTAAGCAAAGTTCAACACATTCGTCACAGATATATACACCAGGACCCGCTATAAGACGCTGTACTGCACCTTGTGGTTTACCACAGAAGGAGCAACGGACGTTCTGCGATGAGTTGTTTTTATTATCATCTCGTGCCAAAATTAGCACCTCCGAATAGTTTGCTAAATAATAAAATAAATCAAATTAAATAAAATTATCTCTTGTCGAGAATTTTATCTACGATGCCGTATTCTAAAGCATCTTCTGCTGTGAGCCAGTTGTCACGTTCTGTATCAATAGCAACTTGTTCAATTGGCTTACCTGTATTTTCAGAAAGAATTCTGTTTAAACGTTGCTTTGTTCTCTGAATGTGGTCTGCAGCAATAAGAATTTCTGTTGCCTGACCTTGTGCACCACCTGATGGCTGGTGAATCATTACCTCTGCATTAGGGAGAATATAACGTTTGCCCTTTGCACCTGATGAAAGTAAGAATGCACCCATAGATGCTGCCATACCCATACAGATAGTTGAAACATCGCATTTGATATATTGCATTGTGTCATAAATTGCAAGACCCGCAGAAACACTGCCACCTGGGCTATTAATGTAAAAGCTTATATCTTTTTCAGGGTCTTGTGCTTCAAGGAAAAGAAGCTGAGCAACAACAACAGATGCAGTTGCATCGTTAACCTCGTCTGAAAGAACGATAATTCTGTCGTTTAAAAGTCTTGAATAAATATCATAAGAACGTTCACCGCGGTTTGTTTGTTCTACAACGTAAGGAATAAGTGGCATAAAAATTCTCCTATCATTTAATATTTTTCGCTCTAATTATTGGTTCTTGGTAAAAATTTTATTCAAATTATTACCATTCATTATAAAACTCAACCGCCGCAGCACTTTGCAGAACTGCGACGGAAATACAGGGTGAAAAGAATTATCCTAACCGTGTTTTTTATAGACGGATTTCCGTTCACTCTTCGTTAAAATACTCGCAAATCCATAAAGGATTTGCTCTGTTTTTGCCTTGATTGACCAAAAATCCGTTCTATAAAAAATCTGCGACCTATAAAGCGAAAGATTTTTATTGGATTTTTGGTGGCTGAGGTTGAAGTAAGGCTAATGCCTTGCAAGACCGAAACGCCGAAAAGACTTAAAAATACTCGCTTTTAGGCAAGGTTCGGATGATTCATTTCACCCTCTAATTATTTTGCAGCTTCTTCTGTCTTTTTCTTTGAAGTTGTTTTCTTTGCAGCTGGTTTCTTTTCTGCTGTTTCTTTCTTTGCAGCAGTTTTCTTTGCTGGTTTTTCTTCAGCAGCTTCTTCTGCCTTTGCTGCTGTTTTCTTTGCTGCGCCTGCTTTAGCATTGTCTTTAACAATATCCATAGCTTTTCTGCAACCAAGGTCTGCTTTAACATCTTCAACTGGTACGTATTTCTTAACTTCTTCAAGTTTCATACCATAAGAATCTGCATAAGTCTTAAGTTCTGTTTCAACATCTTCGTCAGAAATCTCGATTTTTTCGAGTTCAATAATCTTTTCAAGAGCAAGACGAAGCTTAACTTGTTTTTCTGCGCCTTCTTTGTAGCTCTGACGTAATGTAGCAATATCCATACCTGTATATTGCATATACATATCGAGGCTCATACCCTGCATCTGAAGACGATAGTTGTATTCGTTAATCTGATTGTCGATTTCTCTTTCAATCATAGCCTCTGGAATTTCAACTACTGTGTTTTCAATAAGTTTTTCCATAATTCCGCTTTCGAATACACGGTCAGCTTCTGCTTCTTTTCTTGCTTTAATTTCTTCTTCAAGATTCTTTTCGTAGTCTGCAATTGTGTCGAACTCACTAACGTCTTTAACGAATTCATCGTCATATTTAGGAAGTTCTTTTTTCATAATTTTATTAAGCTTAACTTTGAATACTGCAGGTTTGCCAGCAAGTTCTTCAGCGCCGTAAGCTTCTGGGAATGTAACGTTAACGTCAAATTCCTCGCCTGTTTTCTTGCCAACAATCTGGTCTTCAAAACCATCAATAAACTGGCCTGAACCGAGTTCAAGGTTGTGGTTTTCACCTTTACCGCCCTCAAAAGCTTTACCATCCATAAAGCCTTCAAAGTCGATAACTGCTGTGTCACCTTTTTTAGCTGCTCTGTCTTCAACAGTAACCATTTTTGCATCTCTTTCGAGTGCAGCGTTAACAGCATCTTTAACTTCAGCCTTTTTAACTGAAACTTTTTCTTTTTCAGCTGTAAGACCTTTATATTTTTTAACTTCTGCTGAAGGCTTAACAACTACCTTAAGTTTTACTGTGAAGCCGTTTTCATCAAGAGAAACGATTTCATCATCAAAAGGAGCAGCAACTGGTGTGATACCTGCTTCTTTTGCAGCCGCATCAAAAAGCTCTGGGTATTCTGCATCAATTGCATCGTACCAGAAAACTTCTTTACCATAGTAAGTTTCAATAATGTGTTTTGGTGCTTTACCTTTACGGAAACCAGGAACATTATATCTGCCTTTGTTTTTGTTGTAAGCATTAGAAACTGCTTTTTTGAATTCTTCGCCCTCAAGCGCAATTTCAAGAGCGTAAACGTTTGTTTCTGCCTTTTCGCAAGACTTTAAACTCATTTTCTAACATCCTTTCTAACTGTAAACCATTAGTTAACTCGTTGATTATATCATAACTAATTGCTAATTTCTACTGTTTTTTTCATTTTTTTGATATTTTTAAGAGAAATTTGCATTTTTTACTTTTTGAATGAACTTTTTAAAATTTTTCAATAATTTTAGGGCAAAAGTTCAATTTATCTGCCGAAACAAGTGAAAATTTTATCCCCTCGTATTCAAGGCTAGCATTCTCGGGTGCTACAAAGCCGTGTAAATGACCGAAATAGCAACGCTTAACGTCGTTTTCAAGCAGCACGTTAAGAATTTCGTCGCAGGTCTGAGTAGCAGAAATGGGTGGATAATGTAAAAAAGCAATTACCTCTCCGCCCAATTTTTTAGCCTCTTCAACAGAAGCTCTGAGCCGACCTGCTTCACGAAGCAGCACTTTTTTGTCCGCCTCGCAGGTATCGTCATAAAACCATCCGCGAGTACCGCAAACGGCAAAGTCGCCTATTC
>JAZNUL010000084.1:0-2902 GCA_045592285.1 Acutalibacteraceae bacterium | reverse complement strand
ATTAGGTATAATCATTTACAAAGGGCATATAGAGCTTATACACTCATATCATCAGGAAAATGTGACTGATAAAGTTGGTTACGGAAAGGCTATGGGTAAGGCGTTAATTATTTTTTCTATCCCTATGTTAATAACAGGTGTAACAGCTTTGTTTACCGAATCAGTATTACCTGTGATAATTTTAATTTTGGGTATGGTAGTTGGGTTTATACCTATTATAAAAGCACAACAAAAATTTAACGGTGGTATTTTTTAATGAAAAAGAAAATTACATTATCAATAATAATTGTTTTAATATTATCTCTTGTAGGTAGTATAGTTTATTATGTGAATGATTACTATCGTGCAGAAGATTTAGCAGTTGCATTATTTGCTTCTTCAAAAACAGATATAAGCGAAGAAAATGGTGTTTATACGTTTAATTCAGAAAATGCAAAAACGGGTGTGATTTTTTACCCTGGTGGCAAGGTCGAAGCCGAAAGCTATGCTCCATTAATGCATTCACTCGCAGAAAAAGGTGTTTTTACAGTTCTTGTTACAATGCCAGGAAATCTTGCAGTTTTAGATATGAATGCCGCAGAAGGAATTAAAGAGCAATACCCAGAAATTGAAAGTTGGTATATGTCAGGTCACTCTTTGGGTGGCTCTATGGCTGCAAGCTATATTTCAGAAAATACCGAAGAGTTTGATGGTATAATTTTACTTGCTTCATATTCAACTGCCGATTTAAGTAACTCTGGTTTAGAGGTTCTTTCCATTTATGGCAGTAACGATGGCGTTCTAAATATGGAAAAATACGAAGAATATAAGCCGAATTTACCAGAAGATTTTAATGAATTTATAATTGATGGTGGTTGCCACGCTTATTTTGGCGCTTATGGTGAGCAAGAGGGAGACAAAAAATCAACTATTACAAGAGATGAGCAAATTAAAATAACAGTTGACGAAATAACTAAATTTATAAAATAATAAAAAAATGCCCTGTTCGTGAAAGAAAATACTTGACGAATGGGGCATTAAGTTTTAAAATATTTCTGTTATTTTATAATAAGTGTGAAAAACTACTTTTGGAGTTGATACAAATGATTAAAATTGGTCTTTTCGGCTATGGCAATATTGCTAAAGGTGTAGAGTGTGCAGTTACAGGGAATTCTGATATGCAGGTAACTTCTGTGTTTACACGCCGTGATCCATCTACTGTTAAGGTTATGACAGAAGGTGCAACAGTTTATCATACAGATGACGTTTTAAATCACAAAGACGATATTGACGTTCTTATTATGTGTGGTGGTAGCGCAACAGATTTACCAGAGCAGACACCAAAAATGGCTGAATATTTTAACGTTGTTGATAGCTTTGACACTCACAAAAGAATACCTGAGCATTTTGCTAATGTAGATGAAAAAGCTAAAAAGGGTAACAAAGTGGCAATTATCTCTGTTGGTTGGGACCCAGGTATGTTTTCACTTTTAAGACTTTATGGTGGTGCTATTTTGCCAGAAGGTGCAGATTACACATTCTGGGGCAAAGGTGTCAGCCAAGGTCACTCAGACGCTATAAGACGTATTGATGGGGTTGTTGATGCAAGACAATATACAATTCCAGTTGAAAGTGCTTTAGAGGCTGTAAGAAGTGGCAGTCAGCCTGAATTGACAGCAAGACAAAAGCATACAAGAGAATGTTTCGTAGTTGTAGAAGAAGGCGCAGATAAGGAGCGTATAGAGAGAGAAATAGTTACAATGAAGAACTATTTTGATGAATACGATACAACTGTAAACTTCATTTCAATGGAAGAGTTGCAGAAAAATCATAGTGGTATTCCTCACGGCGGTTTTGTTATAAGAACTGGTAAAACTGGTAAAAACAAAGAGAATAACCACGTTATTGAATACAGCCTAAAATTAGACTCTAACCCTGAATTTACTTCAAGTGTAATTGTTGCTTTCGCGAGAGCTGCTTATAGACTTAACAATGAAGGTGATAGCGGTTGTAAAACTGTTTTTGATATTGCACCAAAATATCTTTCAGTTAAGTCGAATGAAGAGTTGAGAGAAAAATTACTTTGAGTTGAAAATTGAAAGTTGAAGGTTGAAAGTTTCGGAACGCTACGCGTTGATTATAAACTAAATATAATTAAGTGCATCTTATTATTTAAGGTTGGTTTTATTATCAATTCAAAATGAGAGGATGCATTTTTTATTATATTATAATAGCGTCGCAGACCCTCAACTTTAAATTTTAAACTTTAAACTTTCAATTCTTACTTTTTATAAAACCTTATTTTATGTTTGCATATTTATTTAATTGATGAATATAATTAATGGGTGATATAAATGAAAATATTAAAAATTGGTAGCCGTGGCACAGATGTTTATATTTTACAACTTGCATTAAACAGGGCTGGATATTTAAACGAAGAGCCTGACGGAATTTTGGGCGCAAGAACACAGAATGCTGTTTTACGCTTTCAGGGAGATAATAATTTAAAACAGGATGGAATTGTCGGGGTGCGTACCTGGAATGCCTTATTGCCGTATTTAAAAGGGTATAAGATACATAAAGTGCAACGTGGTGATACGTTATGGAAAATTTCTCAGGAGCATAATACAAGTGTTGGTGCAATTCTACGTGCAAACCCCAATATTAACCCTGATAATTTGCGGATTGGTTCAAATATAGTTGTGCCTTTAGGCTTTTCAGTTGTGCCAACTAACGTGCCATATTCTTATCAATTACTGACTTTTATTCTTGAAGGGTTAGAGGTACGTTATCCGTTTATAATGGGTGGTGCAATCGGCAGAAGTGTTATGGGCAAAAATATTCCAGTTGTAAAAATCGGTAATGGTGAAACAGAAGTTTTTTATAACGCTTCTCACCACTCTAATGAGTGGATTACAACACC
>JAZNUL010000083.1:0-30161 GCA_045592285.1 Acutalibacteraceae bacterium | reverse complement strand
GAATGAAGAATAACTGAGAAATAAAGAAAAACAACATTTAGAATTATTAACCACTCAATATTAACTTTAAAAATCACCAAAACAATTAACAGAATTATCATTAGTACAAGAAAAATATCTGCTACTGATGCAAATTTATTTCTGAAGAATGATATTATTCCTATATTTTTGAAAACCGGAATTCTATTAGTATTTTTTTTGAGTTTTTTTAATAAAACATTCTTTTGTTTTATTGCAAACCCTAAAAATACTATTCCTATTAAAATACCTAACCAGAATATAGCTGCTACCATATAGCTAAATATTCTGTCTAAAATTTCACCATCTAAGTCTATTAATAAAACAAATATTAAAGAGAGCGAAGACGCGAGAAAAGAACCTAATGAACAGAAGTATAAAAACTTGAGTTTTTGCACCAAGTGAACACCTCTATTCAATCAACTCAGCACTGCCTGTAAACGATAACTCTACGCTTGGAGTAAGAGTTGTTGACGGTGCAGGCGGTGAAACTGGTTCATTGTTAACAAGAATTGTTGTTTCACCTGCTGTGACAGGTTGTTCTGCAACGAGAACAGTAGTTTCATTTGCTGGAGTTTCATTAACAAGAACTGTTGTTTCATTTGCACTTTCGTTAACGAGAACTGTGGTTTCGTTAGAAGGCATTTCTGTTGGTGCTAACTGACCAGTTTCAAATTTTTGAGTGCCAACGTTAACAGCTGAACTTTCTTCTCTGCTAATTATTTGACCACTTTCTGAAATTTTGTCAGTTAATCTGCCACGTTTTTCGTTAACAGGACTTGGTTTATAAGCTTTATTGCCTGATTCTTCGTTTTCTTTACGCATACGTTCAATAGCTTTTCGGGCTGTTCTACCAGAAAGGTCGCCATAAACATTTATAATATCTAAAACAAAGAACAACACAACACCTGTTACTAAAAATACTGCAGCAATTACAAAAAATACAACTGAAAGGGAGTTTAAAGCATCAATTGTCATTATTCATTACCCCCTTTGTTTTTTCCGTAAGCTAATTCAATTGCCTCGAGTGTATCTGGAAGCAAATTAATAATTACACTTTTTTCTAAATCGGTACTCTCTGTAGTTGTTGTGATAGCATTAACAGCCTTTGACACAGTTTTGTAAAGTGCTGTTATATCTTTTTCAGAAACACCATCGACTTTAAATTTTGTAGCATATTTATGCAAAGCATTCTGCGTAAGAGCTAATAACCTGATTCTAACAATTTCAGACTCATTTTCATCTACTGCAATTGTGTTTACAACAGTTGAAAGGTTGTTAAAGAACTCTTTGTACATACCTTTATCTGCTGCCTCAACAAGGCTTTTGTCTACATTCTGATAGAAATAACCAATATTGTAATAAGCAATTACCATATTGTCGAGAGTGATGCCATTCTCCTCTGCTACACCCATAGCATCTTTAAACCAAGGAATTGATGCTGTAGCTCTGAGCATTGATTTATCTTTTGTATTTGAACCATCGTCGTAGTAATACCAAAGAAGTTTACCAACTTCAACACACAAATTACAATAAACTTCTGGTTTTGCTTTTATGTAATCTTTTTTATCTCTTATAAGAGCATCTATTTTTGCAAACTCGTCTTTATTGCAAATAGCATCGTCATCTTTAAACGTTTTAATTAAACCTTCATAGGCCTCTTTCTCGCCACCCATGTCAGTAATTTCAATACATTCGCTATATAACTTAACTTTTTGTGAATAGTCTGTTGCCTTATCTGCTTCGTCTAACTTAATGCTATATGTTTCACTTGCTTTAGATTCAGCAACCTTACTACAAGTAATACCAGCAATACAACAAGCAACTGACAAGCCAAACATAGCTATTGTGCTGAACAATTTTCGCTTTTGTTTCTTTTTGAATATCGGCTCTAAATCTTTGTAATGTTCTAAGTCGTACATTAACTCTTCGCAAGACTGATATCTGTTTTCTGGAAGTTGCTCTGTACACTTTTTAATAATAGCGTCGAGACCAGGCGAAAGAGCTGGGTTAACCGCTCTTATTGATTTGTCATTAATAATATTTTTACAAGGGTCAACGTTTGTTAACAAGTGGTAAAGAGTGATACCTAAACAGTAGATATCTGTTCTTGGGTCAGTACGGCCCAAACCACTATTTATATATTGTTCAGGAGCGGCATAACCAATTGTACCGATACCTGTTGTTTGTCCTAAGTCAATTTCGTAATTTTTAGCTGTACCAAAGTCAATAACCGTTACGTTACCATCTGGCTTTAACATAACGTTAGCAGGCTTCATATCACGATAAATAATAGGTGGTGTTCGTGTGTGTAAATACTTAAATACGTCACAAAGTTGTTTTGCCCATTCAACAACAAAACTTTCTGGTTGAGCACCACTTTCGTCGATAATTTTATCGAGCGAACGACCTTGTATGTAATCCATTACTATAACGAAGCTTTCATCGTCTTCAATAACGTCAACAATACTTGGTAAGTTCGGATGGTCTAATTTTTTTAAAGTTTCAATTTCTGCCATCAAACCTTGACGAACAGTATTAAAGTCCATTTTACCATCTTTACGAACTTCTTTAACTGCCCAGGTTTTGTTGGCTTTTTCGTTGAGCGCCATATATACAACACTCATACCACCGTGACCGATTTCACTGAGTATTTTATATTTGCCGTCAACGAGCGAACCTATTTCAATCACAAAATCTCCTCCACATCAAAACGTTCTTACTGTAAGAACTGTAATATTATCTCTTTCTTGTCGTTGCTTATTTATTTCAATAAGCGAGTCCATATTACGCTTCATGCCATCAGCATCGAGCATAACAGATGGATTTAAATATGCATAAATTTCATCTTCTGTTATTTCGTGTCTGAAACCATCAGTACACAACATATAAACTGCGTCTTTTTTAGTTTCGCCAAAGAATAAGTCTGGGTAAACATCGTCTGAAGCACCTACACATTGAAGTAACACGCTTCTTCTTGGGTCGGTTGCGGCTTCTTCTGGAGTTAAAATGCCCATTTCGACCTCGCGAGCTACAAGAGTCTGATCTTTTGTAAGAACACTCACACCACCAAAAATTTCGTAAGCACGAGTATCGCCAACATTTGCAATATAATATCTTGTAGGTGTTAAAAGTAAAACTGTTGCAGTTGTGCCAAGGTTTATGCCATAAGCTTTGCCGTAGTTTTTAATTTTTTCATTGAACTCTGTAATTATTGAAGACCATTCTGAACGAATTACACCGTCAGAAATTCCGTTTTCAATAATTGAAAGCAACTTATTGTCGCTCCACTTAGAAAAAGCATTAACGAGAGAGGAACTTGCTACCTCGCCTTTTGCAAGACCACCCATACCATCACAAAGAACGGCAAGAACTACTTTTCCTATAGACGTATCATAAACACGCATATTATAACTATCTTGATTGGTATTTTTAGAAATACCGATATCAGTAGTTGCAGAAATGATAAAATTCATACTACACCTCGTTCTGAAGTTTTGTAATTTTTATATAAAAGAATTTGAAAAACAACATTTATTAAAGCAAATATAATTGCTACATAGCCGAATGGTGTTATTTTTAGCACGTAACTGTAAAGCCCACCCATTATTTGTGGGAACAAATCTAAAAGAGTTTTGTAACACACACTACAAAGCAAACATATTGTTGCAAACACTATATTAAAAAAACTGAGTTTTTGTTTTTTTAATAATATAAATATCTGCAAAACAGATAACGGTAGTGTTATAAGAACACAATTTGTTTTATAATTTTCGGCAATTACATCGCCTGCTTTGTAAACACCCTCTAAATCGCCTGTTATTGCTGTTGCGATTGTTTCAACACAAATACAACCGCAACAACTTACAGCAATAAACAAAATAATATTTACTAAAGAGAGTTTTTCTTTTAAAGAAAGATTTTTAATAAACTTCATAATTAATAAAGTCTGAACTCGAAATCTTCGTTTGCAAGACGAATAGTGTCACCATGATTAACAGCAACTTCTTCATTTGGCTGGAGCATAGTGCCATTAACAAAAGTGTGGTTTGTTGACTGAGTATCTACAACAACAAAAGTACCGTCACGACTGATGATATTTGCATGGCTTCTGCTTATAGCGGTATTATCTCCAATAAAGTAGTCAACATAACTTTTTTCTTTACCAATTCTGAAAACTGGTTTATTTAATTCAATTTTTTCGTTGTTCTTTTTACGAATAATGTGTGGTGTTGGTTGATATTGAGCGTTTTGGTTAACAAGCACAGTAGTTTCACCAATAGCGTTACCCGCACCAAGAACTGTTGTTTGACCAAAATTAGCTGGTTGTCCACTTGGAACTTCGGCTCTTGGAACAAATGCTGGAACAGGTTGCGGTTCAACTTTTTCTTGCTCGTTCTTTTTAAATAAACCTACACCTGTTTTACCTTTTTCTTTTGCCTCTGGTTGTGGAACAGATGGTTGAGGTGGAATTACACCGCCTGCTGGTTTAGGTGGAACTGGTGCACTACCCGTTGGCATTGGAGGTACAGGAGCGCCTGTTTGTGCTGGAGCGCCTGGAATTGCGAAACCTGCATTATTAGGAGCGCCACCAGGAACTGCAAAGCCTTGTGGTGGAGGTGGTGTTTTACCAGCCTTTTGTTTTTCTTTTTTAGGTTTTTCTGCTGGTGCAGAAGATTTATTTTCTTTTTGAGCTTTATATTTAGCAGCATTCTCTTTGTTGTAATGTTGCATTAAATACATAAATGAGATTTTTTCACCATCATCCGCAGCTGATGTTTCACCTTGCTGTGGTGTTGGGGTACCTGGGATATTCATAGGTGGAATAGCAGGAGCTTTTTTCTCTTCTTTTTTTGGTTGTGGCACTGGCTGTGGCGCTGGTTGTGGCGCTGGTTGTGGCACTGGCTGTGGAGCTGGCTGTGGAGCTGGCTGTGCTACACCAGGATTTTCGATTTCATCTAACACTTTTTTGAACTCAGTAATTGAAAATACAGGTGAACCATTAAGGAAGTTAAGAATTTTAGCAACGTGGTCGCTACTTTCAGTTGGGTCGAACTGAGTTGTGAACATAATATTTTTAAAGAATGAAGCTAAATCTTGATTTTGATTTTCTGTGTTTGCAACAGGTAAACAAATAAGAACTGTTTCACAAGTTGAAACGTCAGCATATATGTACTCTAAATCTAATAAAAGAGTATTTGGGTCAAGCATATATTCTTCAGCTGCAACCATTGCATCTGCAATACCTTTAAAAACACCAATTAAGCGTTTTCTGTTAACTGCACCTGCAAAAAATTGATTAACTGGAATTTTTGCAGATACGTTATATTTTAAAAATTTATCTGCATCTAATTGTGTAAAAATTGTTTGAGCAATACCAGGTATTTTGTTGTTAGTAATCATACCTAAGCTCATGCTGTCAATTTGGTCAGTAGCACTTAATTGATAAACTAAATAAGTGTTAGAACCTTGTGTTTCGAAATTGAAATTTGCCAAAATTATCTCTCCTTGCTTATTGGTTTATATATTCGTGAATTTTCATCTTCATAAATAACTTCATAATCATTATCACGATCTAAATAATAGTACAAACTTTCACTTTTTGTAGTTATTAAATAATCGAAATTATATTGATTTAAAACATCTTTATAATATCTTTTACCAGATAACATTTCTAAGTATTCAATAAAAACGTCTTTTTGATTGTTGTTATCTTTTAAAAACACTTCTGCCCTAGCATCAATATAAGGTTTAAACCCTTTAAATTCTGCATAGCCACCAAGGTCATAACCTGTATAAACTACCAATTGCTCATCGGAATCATTTTGCTCTGAAATATAATCAATAGCCTTGGTTCCTGAAATATAAGTATCTTCTGGAGAATAAGAATTAATTTTTACAATCAAAGAAGAAACTATTATTATTGTCATTAAAAGCGTTAAAATGATTTTATTTTTTTTGTTTTTCTTTTCATTTTCTGTTAAAACAATTACTTTTGATTCAAGATTAGAACAGTAACTTGCAAAAAAAGGAATTGATGCAAATAAGAAAAATGATAAACTTTTTTGAGATAATAACGTTAATATTATTGAACCATAAAACAACAATTCATAGCGTAATTTTGCTTTTCCTTGTTTATTAAATTTAAGTAGCAAAATAAAACCGAACAAAATAGCATAAAATACTATTCCAACAGGATTCTTTATTGAAATAATTGCCATTTCGCCAACAAAAGCATCAATATATTTAACTCCGTAAGAAGATAAAATATAGGTCATTGCTTTTATTCCGTATGGATTTATGAAGCCACATAAGAACATTACTATTAACGAAATAAAAAGAGGCGTTTTTTTACAACCTTCTGATTTAAAACCAAATAACTCAAATTTAAAACTATTGACAATGAAAGGTAATGCAAAAACAAACAAAATCCCCCACATTGAAGCTTGGTTATTTATTTGAACAACTGATATCACAGGTAATAATAGCAAGTATTTAAATTTACTTGATTTAAAATACAGTTCAAGTGCAAGAAACTCTAATAGTAACAGCACATAAGTAATTACTTGGGGACGTGTTTTTATAAAAAACATATACAACCCAATTTGTGAAACAACTGTTACTAAAGAACTTATTTTGTATGCGTTGTCTGAACAAATGAGTGCAAGTTTAAAACTCAACGCACAAATAACTAATGAAATCAAAAAAAGTACAATAAGTGTTCCGATTTCACCAGTTTTACTATATAACAACCAACTCCCTAACGAAAACAACCATTGTTGCATAACAAAATCGAAATTTTCATGCAAAGTAAGCGGTTCTATAAACGGAATTCCTTCAGTCACAACATTTCTGCCATGACTGAGCAGAAACCAAAAATCATTGTCAAGATTCAACCTAAAAATTAAAGTTGGAAGCGCTAATAATAAAACTGAAAAAAACTTTTCAAAAGAAGTATTATTTAATATAATTTTTTTGTTTTTCATAATTAATAAAAATTATCAAACATCTTCTCTGTTCAATCTATATAATTTTAATAATTGCCATTCATCATTTAATTTTACAAAGCAACTACCCTTTGCGGTAAAATCTTTTGCAGATTGGAAAGCTGGAGTTATAGCAACTTTTTCTTTTGAATCAACAAAGCCCCATAACCCTTTTACACAAACTGCAGCTAAACCATTTGAAAATGGTCTTGCTTCATCATATTTTTTGTCAGAAACAAGTTTGCCATCTACACCAACAAAACACCATTTACCATTTATTTTTACTGCAGTTGGTGCATCTTCTAAAAATACATAAGCATCTTCAAAAACGAGGTCACCTATTTGCTTACCTTTAGAATCTACCATAATATATTGACCTTCTTTTAAAGAAACGAAAAGTCTGTCTAAACGGCAAGCAATTTGCTTTTCATCGAGTTTTATATCTAAGTATGACATTTTAGAAAGTGGTTTGCCTTCAGCGTTAATTATTTGCCATTTACCATTAACCTGAACGGCACCTACCCCACCGTTTATGCTTGAGGCATAATCGTACTCACCAAATAAAACTTTACAATCGGGGTCTATGTAAGTATATTTACCATCATTTCTTACAGCGGCAATTATATTATCAATTAAAAGACCAAAACTTTTATAATTACCATCTGAAACAAGAACTTTTGCACCTGTTTTGTCTATAAAATATGGCATAGCATCACTATTTACAACTGAAACCATATTAGTTTGTGTGTAAGCACCTACTTGCACATATTTACAACCGATTCTATCGGTTCCATATCTGTCGACAAATCCCCAGAGACCATCTTGTGAAACAGCACAAAAGTTATTGCTATAACTCTTTACATCATCAAATCTATGTCTGTCCAATCGATAAACGTACTCTAATTTTGCAGAGAGTTCCTTTATATAATCAGTTGATATTCCACGTTTATTAGCAACAATCAACACGTCGAAACATGCTTCATAATCTTCTTCGAAATAATAAGAATCAAGTAAAGCATCGTAAGCTTTTGGCTCTGTTGGGTGAAGCTCTAAAAACGTTTCGTTCCAATTTAAGCGTTCGTCATGTTTTTCTTGAGATTTATAATAATCTGACACCTCAACGTAAATATCGGGGTCATCGTTTATTTGTAACGCCATGCCATAATTTTCAATAGCATACTTTGTTATTCCTTTTTGTGCAAAGCCACGTGCATCTTCAAGATATTTTTCATATTCGTTACTAACTCCAACTCTATCAGAAATTAGCATATACCAAGATAAACACATAACTACAACCATTACAATTGGTATTATTTTTCCTAAATCTTTCATTAGAATACTCCTTTACATACCTGCTAAACAAATTCCAATTACTGTACCAGCAAAAATGCTTGGACCAAAGGAAACAACGTCGCCTTTAGTTTTCTTTTTAGTAATTAAGAAATAAATAGAAACAAAAAATGACGCCATCAATGAGAAGAATATTGAATTAATTACACCTAATAAACCCTGGTAAAGTCCCATAAGAGCAAATAATTTAATATCTCCCATACCAATGCTGTTTTTGAAAACTAACAATAGTAATAAGAAAAATCCACCTATTATTAAAGCTGCAAACACGTCGTTTTTTAAAGTTGCAACTGCATCATTAACAGAGAGAATAAACTCAATGATATAAATTATTACGCGAGCAACAAGACCAACAATTAAAAACTTATTTGGTATTTTGTGGGTTTTTAAGTCGACTGCGGCACAAGGTGCAATTATTGCTAATAAAAGAACTAATTTTACTTGTGTCAACGGTTCGGTAAAATAAACAGTCTGAAATAAAACTATTACACTTGCGAACGAACAAACCGTTAAAATGAAATAAAGAAGTCGATTTTTGTTTATTTTTAAAACACTAAAATCTTTGTTTTTCAGACTAATATTATTTAATTGATAACAAGTGGCAATATAACCTATAGGAATAAGTAACAATGCCAGAATTAAATCAATGGCTATAATCATTTTTATTTGCCTTTCTTAATATAACTATTCCTGATTTTCTTCAGTAATCTGTGTAGTTCTTGCGCCATTGCCATAAGACTGAACAATTTCTATTGTTACACCTTGAGTATCAGCCATTAAAATGGCTTTTTCGACTTCTTCTCTCAAGCCTTCATCTTGCGGTATAACGAGAACAATCTTTTTAGATGCGTCTTTGCAGTTAGTATCAACTTTTGCATTTTGACCATTAACAACTTGTTGTGTCTTTATAGTTTCTTTGCCATCGGTTGAACTACTTATAGCACCACACCACATAGTAATTTGATTAGCCATAGCGGTTTGGCTTAAATCTTCTAACTTTACAGTTTCTTCACCCGGAGCGCTATATAATGGGTTCATTGTACATATAGAAACGAACTCATTTTCTGTAGGACTATATAATTGCACGTCGGTAAGATTACTTGTTTTTAAGTAACCTTTATCAAGATATTCTTCAATGCCCTGGTGTCTTATTAAGTCAACTCTTTCTTGAATAGTTGCTTCAGTCCATATAGTATTGTTAAAATTTTCGAGTTCCTGTTCTCTCGTTACATAGGTTGACTCACCACATAACCACGCTTGTGTGACTGCTGTTTGGTTAAAATGGAATTTAAAATCTATTGGTAAGAGAGCTATAACTTTTATATCGTAGGAAACGTTGATTTTAATTTCGTTAGAACCATTTTTAAAAAGGGAAGAATTAGAAAAGTCTAAACCACCTATATAAGAGCCTTTCGCATCCGGCACAACACCTAAAAATCTTAAGTAAGCGTCAACATCGCCATCTGTTGCCGTCGCAAGATTTTTTTGCACTAAGCTTTTTGCTAATGCCTCGGCTAACCGAGATAATGCCTCGTTTGTAAAGTCGTTAACTACAATTTTAGCAAACCCGAGCATAAGACCTTTAGGGTCTTTTGATATGTCGGCTACTAATTCTTTTAAATCTGAAGCAGAACCTTTTACGTTCTCGGCATCTGAAAGAATGCCTGAAATATCGGTTGGGTTACTTTTTACATCTGCACCTAAATTTTGCATTTCGGTAAAAACTGTGTTTACACTGCCGAGAACTTCATTAACCTCTTCTTTAGTTTTTTGACCAGATTCTGCAACCTTTTTGTGACTTTCGGCAAAACCGGTTAAAGCATATAAATAACTGTAATGAGAAATTTCTTTAGCGGCACTGTTAATTGCCATGCCAATTTTTGTTTGTGCTACACAGATATTAACAACTGTTAATAACGTAATTATAAGAAATGCAAAAGTGGTAAGTGAAATAGTTGCTTCAATAGTAATTGAAGCTTTTTCACTTTTGAATTTTTTTAACATTCAAATTCACCTCTGAAAAGACTATTGTGCATTTCTTACAGATTTCATCATTTCATCTACAACTTCGCTGATATAGTCAATATCTTCTTGTGGTTGATTTTCATCCATTACAACACCGTAAATTGCACATGGTAAACCTTCAAAAACGAAAGTATAACCTTTGATGTATTCGTTTAAATTATCATCTGAAAGAATTTCACCTTCAAAAGAATAAACGTCTATGCCATTGATTGTAGTATTTTTTTCTGTAATTTTGCCTAATTCATGTAAATTATCACAAGTACTTACACTATCAATAAACATAGGAAACAATAAATCATGTGACTCTTCTGTTGAATTTGCAACCTTATCAAAACCACACATAAAAACTACATATTTGTCATAATTTTCCAAATATATATCTGCATAACCAGATTCCATATAATGCATATCTGGTGTGTCAAAATAAATATTTTTTAAAGGGACTTTTTTTGTACCCACAAGAACTTTACTTGTGTTAAACATATCGCCTAAACCACTACCATTATTTTCTGTAGTAGCGTCTGTGTTAACACTATTACCACTGTCATTATTTTGAACGTCATTATTGCTATTGCCATTTGAACAACTTGCAAAAGCAATAATTAAAGATAAAGTTAAAAGAATTGATATAAATTTTTTCATAAGTGTTTTCTCCTTTTAATAACCGGCAATTCCGGTGTAAGTTACTGTGTACCACGCGGTGTCATCTTTAGGATTTTTTTGAACACCAGCGAAAAGTGGTAACGCTAAAAACGTTGGTTTAACTAAAACTTCGGCAGTAATTTCGACGTAGGCAATAGACTTTGTGAGTGAATATGACTTTTTATTTTCTACTTTTGCCATATTAACTTGAATTACGTCGGCTGTTCTTAAAATAACGTTTTCTTCACTTGTATATAAAGCAATTAATAAGAATAAACGTAAATAATCGCTATAAGTAAACGAGCAAAGTGACGCAACACCTGTTGCTTTGTCGCCTGTTGCAGAAGTACCACAAATTTTATCGATTTCGCTACTGAGAGTGTCTTTTAACTTGTCGGCACCACCATTCATTGATTCACGAACTTTGTCGACAGCCTGTTTTTTTACTTGTTTTACTTTGTCGCTGCTATTAACAATACTACCTGTTATTTGTTTTCTTATAGTAGAGATGTATTCCATTACTAATCCACCAACGTCTTCTAAGTTGCTACCAGCTTGAGCTGTTGCTGACGAAACTTGGCCTAATACCGTACCTACTTGAGTTTTCTGAACGTTTGATTCCATTACGTCGAAGAGACCATCGATATAAGTACCACTATTATTTGCAATTAGATTTGCAGCTTCTCTTTTTACAACTGCAGGTAAGTCACTACCTGTTTGTTGGTCGCCCCATTTTTTAATTTCTTGCTTAACCCAATTTTTCATGTCTGCTTTTTTCTGTTCATAAGTTTCATTTGGATTCAAAATACGGGTATTTTCAATTGCAGTATTTATAAGAGTGGTAAGTTCTTGAATTGCTAAGTTGGCATTTTCAGTTATTATTTGGTCATAAGCTTCTTCAACTGCATTTTCTACATTTTCCGTTCCACTATCTATCATCTTATTCAGTTCTTCGTCAGTCATATCGAGCATTGCATTAAGTTGGTTTACACCGGCATCTACAAGACCTAATGCAACTGGCTTTACAATTTGACCTGCAAGACCTCTTGCAGTATTTAACAAGCCTGAAATTGAACAATGCCACGTTTTAGATGACTTATATAATGGCACTGCTTTACCCTCTTGTAACTCGACTAAGTCGATACCAGACTCACAACAAGCTAAAGCAATAATAATTACCGCCTGAATAAGTGGGACTGGAATAATGCCTAAAGTAGCGGCAGAAATTGGCGTTGCCATTGCAAGTGCACCATCTCTAATTTCTGACGTTGCAAAAGCGTAAACAAGGTTAAAACCAAACCTTATTGCGTAAATGCTACCGTAAGCTTTTGCTACATTACCAGTGTTGCCACCACCGTAAATAATGTACTCAACTTCTGCACCATAGGCGTAGTTGTTTGCGGGGCTTATTGGACTTTTGGTAAGTGATAAAATATCACCATCTTTAACTTCTGAAACATCTTTTTCGATCTTATATTCATTTTCAATAGTATCGAAACTGAACATACTCATTACGTAATCGGCAAAATAGAGTTTATTTCGCAAATCTTCACCTAAATCAGCGATGCTTTTCAAGAAGTCATCGCCAAACATACTACCTAACGAGCTTGCTGATTGACCTGCAGCGCTTTTTCCGGATGCATTTTCATCAAAACTAACTTTTGAACTTCCTGATGGGGTTTTAGAACTATCGTTACTGAGTGTAGATGGCAAAGCTGCTGTACAAACTGTATTGTCTTTAATATTTTTATCTTTTGCTTTTGCGCTCGCCTGACCCGCTTCTGCCTTAGTTGCATTACCATCTGAATTAGTTTTTGCAGATGATTTCAAACTATTAAACACATTCTTACCATTTTTTGAATCTTCTGTCTCGACGGTTGTTGATGGTTTAGTTTCAGATGCGCTTGCATTTATTGTAGTACTAGCAAAGTGTGAGTAAAGGTACGTATAAAGTGCTAATTTATCTTTTGTTAAGTCTGGTTGTGTGCCTGATTGATTTACCCAACTATCATTAACATCATTATTTTTGGCAGGTACGCTCCAACCAGCTGTCCACCACTCGCTTACTTTCTTGTTAAGTTCAGATATTTTAAATGATACACCACTAAGTTGCCCATCACCAAACTTAGCTTTTGCGACATTTGATAAATCATCTAAAGTTTTAATTTCACCAATAAATTTACCACAGTATTTATACGCTTTTATTGCTTTTATCTGTGCTTCGATATTTTTATTGATATTAGTAAGCCTTGTTATTAATTTACTTATATTCTCTGCTGTAAGATAATTGTCAAGTTGGTCAATTTCAGCCTTATCTTGTTTAGCAAGAGAAGTATCTTTTATGCTTTTATCGTTAGCAACGTTAGACCAGTTTTGCTTTGCTGTTGCCATCTCGCCTTCAACACCTGTTTTTGCTGCTTCAAGGCATTCTATTGCTTTTTCTAAAGCTTTGCTTGAGTTTTCTAAACTTTCACAATATGAGTTTACATTGGTTGAAATTGTGCTTACGCTCGTTGAAGCTTTGTTTGAACTTGAATTGTATTGGTTATTAGTTTTAGTTGCATAACCACTTGATGCAGTAGCTCTATCAGAAAAATCGGACATAACCTTCTCATAATCGGTTGTCATGGTTTTATACCATTCTTTTATTGATTTTGAGTTAGAGTTATTCAGTAAGTATGTCTCATTTTTAATTGAATCAGATGTTATTACGTTACCATCTTCATCTTTTACTTCAGTTAAATCATAACCATCAAGCCATATCATCATTGCTTGCATTTTTTGGTATGCTGTATATAAACTTGCTACCGAATTTGTATAACCATTATTGCTATCTGTTTTTCTTAACTTAACAAAAAATCTTACTACGTAATCAGTCTTTTCATTCATATAAAATCCTGTAGCATTATTAATAGCTTTTTCTGCTGTCTGAATTTCTTCAAGTTCTTTATAAAAATTATTAATTACAGGTTTTATATCTTTTAGTTCGGGTAATTTTGTTAAACTATAATTTTTCAAATAATCGGTTACATCATCACTCACCGAACCATTAGAATTGAATCTTAATATAGAATCAAATTCTTGTTTAGTACCATCAGGCGCCGTATAACCAACGTACTCCGCCATTGTAACGCTATATGGATAATTTCTATAATTCTTAACACCATATATATCTTTTACTAACCACGTATGTACATTTTTATAAACACCGGTTTCATCTGAACCTTTATCAACTGCCTTGATTTTTTTCATATCAGATTTAATATTTTTTATGTAATCTGGATTCGTTACAATATTAGTACCATTGTAAATAGCAATATTTCCCCAAGCTGCTTTTAAATTTTCCATAACACCTTGTTGAGCTTCGTAATATTGTTGTTTTTTCTCTGCTAACTCAGATTGCTTGCTTAAAGTTGAAAATGATTTTAATGAGTTAACGAAACTTAAACCTGTGTTAATAGGTGCACGATATTTCATAAAATCTACAACTTGTTTTTTTATAATTGTAGGGTTTGCTAAATCGGCATCTGCATACTTCTTAGCAGCAAAACTTACAAGTTCCATATTCATTAGGTCAGCTGTATCGTTACTTGCATCAACTGATCTTAAGGAATCCATAATTTCTTCAACATAAAAATTAGCTTCACCTTCACTTACGCCACTTGAAGTAATACAAGTTCTGTAGTAATCTTCGAGTCTTGCGAAAAGGTCGTCAGTATTTTGCGCTGTTGCCATAAGGCCATATAAATCTTTTAATTTTGTATCATAATTAGTTAACGCTGTATTTAACGTTAGGTCACCAGCCGACTCAGCAAGAGCTTTACCTAAATTTACTTTACTTGCATCTATAAAAACTGATGAAACAGTTAACATAGGCAACAAAACTAATACTAAAAATATTGAGATTGCGCCTTGCGTTTTTCTAAAAAACTCCATTATAAATCCCCCTCTTTATTTCTCAGCAAACGTACTTATAAAGTCGTTTATTTTATCAAAAATATCTTTTACTCTGTTTGCAGCTTCACTACCTACAAAATAATCGATAACCATATCTACATTCCTTATAAATTCACCACAATCATTTACTGCAACGTCTGAACAACAACTAACTGTTATCATAGGTGGCGTTGACTGACCGAGAAACTTAATTGGAAAATTGATTTCACATTCTACTTCTACTGAAAACGTTGAATATAACAAATGATTATTAAATTTGGCAATTTTTGATTTAGGTGTAATGATGTCAGGTTTCATATTTTTGAACAAGGTTGCTTTTGAGTTTTCTATTTCTGTATAAACTTCCCCGGCAATTTTATTTTCAATATCGTTCATACCACCCAAAATATAGCGATATGGTTCTAACTCTAAATCTTTCACAGATGGTATTCCACCATCTTCTTTTATAGTTTCAAGCATAGGGTCTGCGCAATATGCTGCACCTTTAACAGCTTTTTCTATTACTATTGCATTAATATGAGATTGTATAAAATATGCATTACCTAAATATATTAAAAAGATAAGCACAATAAACATAACAGGAAACACAATGCTTGCTTCAACTATTTGAGCAGCACCATTTTCACTTTTTATTAAATTCTTTAATTTTCCTATCATCTTTATCATCCTTTTCTTAAAAGTGAGGTCACAAGGGGATATCGAGGATACCCCCTTGTTAATGTGAATCAATAATTATTCCCCAGCAATTTTATCGTTAACAACGCCTGTTGCATTGCCTTGAATTGTGTCTAAGAGATTAGTAAGTAAATTACCAATAGCATCTTTGAAAACAATTGCAAGAAGAACAGCAACACCAATAAGAACAACTGTTGCTACGATGTTTACTTCACCAGTTTCATCTGTAAGTAAGTTCTTAATCTTCATTTTTGCGATTGTTGCCATCATCATTAAATTTGTCATATTCATAACTTCTCCTCCTTTCTAAATTTCTACTATATAAAAACTAAATATAGTTCTTACACACCAAGGTTTGTGAATATAGGAATTAATATCATAATTAAAATTCCCACGAACATTATTGAAATTGGTATAAGCAACTTACTTGCGGCTTTTTCGCCTTCACGTCTTACTAATTGTTTCTTTAACTGCCAAACTTCTTTACTTTGGTCTTGTAACATAAGAGTAAGTTCGCTATTACCTTTTGTAATACCCTGAATTATTGTAGAAGTAAACTTTTTGATTTCTGGAATTATGCAACGAGTACCGAAATTATAAATTGCATCAACTTCAGCTACACCGTTATTCATTTCTTCAACTGCAATTTGCATTTCATCGTAAATAATGCCTTCACCCTCATAAGCAATTTCTTGCCATGCTTCACGTAAAATCATACCCGCATTGGTTAACAACGCTAATTTAGAAACTACTTCTGAAAAATCATGAAGTAACTCGTCTGAGCGTGATAATATTTTTTTTGAAGTTGCAGTGCCAAAATAGTAATAAGCAAGACCAGAGAACATAAGGCCGATTCCTAAAGCGCTTATTTCTGATGAAAGACCATAAAATGCGAAAGAGAGCACAAACAAAGTCAATGCAAAAGATACCTGCTGACTATGTACAACGCGCAAGTAATAATCACTATATTTTTCACCATATAAAATTTCTAACTCTTGACGCATTTTTCTGTCGCTTTTACTTTTATATTCGTATTTGAATTGCTCTAATATTACGAACCCCATACCATATAATTCTTTTAAAGGAAATTCTTTATCATCTAAAACACTGAACATCTCGTTGTGTTTTTGACCTTTTAAATAGTATAAAATCCATACTACTAAAGAAACTAACCCGAGTACGATTATAGCGATATCTAAAAAACTTAAACCCAACATATAGCTCACCTCAAATCTTTATATCAAGAACTTGTTTACCAACAAAGTAAGCTACCACAAATATAACTATACTAACTGTTGTTGACGCTATACCTGAAGGTGTTACAAAGTTTGCCGCGAACTCTGGGCTCATCATTTTTATAACACCAATTAATAAAATTGGCATTACAATCATAATGTTCTGCTCTGTTTTGTTAGATGTTACCAACGTTTCAATATCTTCAGCAATCTCCATTTTTTCGCTAAGAATACTATGAGTATTTCTGATGATATCTTTAATATTACCGCCTTTACGGTAACTGATTTTAAAAATATTAGCAAAACACTTTATATCATCGTTGTCACTTCTATTACCAAAATCAGCTAACAAATCTTCAATAGCGATATTATTTTGAACGCCTGATATAATTACTTCTAACTCTTTTAAAATATATGCTTCTTCATCATACATTACTTTTAAGTCTTCATAAACTGCTAAGAATGCATCGCTTACGTTTTTACCTGCACCTAATGAAGTGGTAAGAGCTTCCAACATATCTCTAAATTGATGGTTTAATTCTTTGCTTCTTTTCTGAATGATTGATTTTGTTTTCATCGGTAAGAACAGCACACCTGCAACTGCACCAACTATTGTTGGAATAGTGAAATTCAACACCCAAGTTACTGTTGTAGGTTCACCAAATTCATTTTTACCTATTCCACCATAGAAAAGGAAACCAACTGCTGCACCTACTACAAAAGCAATAAGGAAATATAAAATCTTTTCTGTTTTACTCATATAGTAAACTTTATAGTTTAAAGTTTGTATATTTGTTGCAGAAAGGTAATATTGAGGTTCTTTTACCTTTTCTTCCTTTTTATCATCTTTTTTAAATAACATAATTCCGCACCGCCTTATATATCGACCTTTACACCTGAAAGTCGGAGTTTATAATCGTTAATCATTTTATTTTTTGTTCTGTTCAAGCTACCTGAAACTTTTTCGAGGGTGCTGTTTTCATCTTCTTCAAACACATAAAGTGGGTTGAGGATGATTTTGCCATCTTCGTAGCCTACAACTTCGCAGATTTCCATAGTTTTTCTTGACTTATCACGAAGTCTTGAAAGATGGATAATAATATCAACTGCAGAAGCAATCTGCTGACGAATAGCTTCGAGTGGTAAACCTGCCGCACCTTGAAGAACCATTGTTTCGAGACGGCTTAACATATCTTCTGTTGAGTTGGCGTGACCTGTTGAAAGCGAGCCATCGTGACCGGTATTCATAGCCTGAAGCATATCGAGAGCCTCGCCACCACGAACCTCACCAACAACGATTCTTTCAGGTCTCATACGAAGTGATGACTTAATAAGGTCACGGATTGTAATCTGACCAGCACCAGAAGCGTTAGCGTTACGTGTTTCAAGACTAACTAAGTTTTCAACACCTGTAATCTGAAGTTCAGCAGAGTCTTCAATTGTAATAACACGTTCATCTTTTGGGATGTAGTTCGAGAGAGCGTTTAAGAATGTTGTTTTACCTGAACCAGTACCACCACTGATGAAAATGTTATATTTTGCTTTTACCAATAACTCCAATTTGTCGGCAATCTCCTGCGTAATTGAGCCATATTTAATAAGTTTTTCAATAGTCATAGGAGTTTTTGAGAATTTACGTATTGTAAGAGTCGGACCACACAAAGCGATTGGTGGCAAAACAACGTTAACACGAGAACCATCTGGAAGACGGGTGTCACATATTGGGTTCGCCTGGTTAACCTCACGACCTGCGAGACCAACAATTCTCTGAATAACGTCTTCAAGACGACGCTGACTTTCAAATTGTTTATCTAACTTAAAAAGACGACCACTCTGCTCAATGAAAATATTGTCAGGACCATTAATCATAACTTCAGTAATTGTGTCATCTTTAATAATAGAATCAAGAAGACCGAAACCACGGATTGAACTGTAAACTTGTTCAACAATCGAAACCCTTTGGTCAATTGGACAATAAATATTACCAATTCTCTGAGCAACAATTTCTTCAACACGTTCTTGAAGTTGGTCGTCATCCATTTGGCTTAACGGAAGATTTTCGGTAACGAACTTTTTAAGTTCCGCAACTAAGACTTGTTCTTCTTCAAATGTCACTTTACTCACCCACCATTAAATAATTTTGTTGAACATATCGTTTGTTGATAAATTTTCAATAATTTGTTTTGGTGTTCCGTTTGCAAATACTTGAGCACCACCAACATTACGAATTCCAATATCGCCAACTGTTTTACCAGTTTTACTGCTAAATCTGTTATAAATTAAGCAAATTCTGTTGAATAACGGAACTTCTGCATTTTGTTCTTTGAGTTTAACTGCTTCGTAAGCTCTTTGGATTTTTGTGTTAGAATAATCTGAACCGTCGCCAACCCAAACAACTGCATTACCCTCTTTGTAGAGTTTTGTTGCGTCTTGACTCATGCTGAAATCGATATCAACGATTATGTACTCGTAAGAGCCTGTAAGTTTTAATTCGTTTATGAGGCGCATAACGTCTTCATCGGTTAACTCGAACATATCTAAAGCAACCTTACTTTGAGAGAAGAAGAAAACTCCGTTTAAATCTTGCTTAACACAGCTTTCAATTTTCATAGCAAGGTTAGCTTTACGGCTCTTGAGTGCATAGATAATATCGCTCATATCGAACTGGCCCTCTGCTTCGAAGAATATATCTGAAGAACCGAACTTTTCTAAATTGAGATACAATGATTTTTTACCTTGTTTAGCATAACTTAATGCACAAGCTGCAGCAACTGACGATGTACCCGTTCCACCATTTGGTGAAGAGAAGAAAATAACACGTGTACTGTCATCGCCGATTTTCAAACCAGAAATTGCTCCTGCATTTTCTGAATAGATGCTGAGAATTTGTTTGTAAATCATATCTATCTTTTGGAATTTGCTTATAACACGCTGATTGTCGAGCATTTCGATATCAGCAGAATTTACAAGATATGCAAATCCACAATTTGCAGGTAATGAATTTGTATCTATTTTAAAAGTGTCGCTTGCAATTAAAACATCTATTCTTGATTGCTCAATTGTAGCTACTGCGATTTTTTCATCGGTAAAAGAATAAATTTCAAATTTATCAGAATACTTCATGCTAAGAGAAGAAACTAATCTTTGTAAATACATCTGATCATTGTCTAAAACTGCTAATTTAATTTTCATTTTTCTCGCTCCATTTAAAAAATTTATTTTTTAAACATTGTTCATTCTTTCGAACAATTTTATTGAATAAAAAATGCTATATAATATGTATAGAACTAAAAATTCTAAAAAACTGTGGAAATTATATTAACCCACAATTTTCCAATATAGATACTTCATCTTAACATTTTATTAATATTTTGTCAACATTTTTCGTGTCGAAATTTGTGTTTATTTTAGATTTTTTTGTCTAAAAAAGACGTTTTTTATATCGGATAATATTTTATAATTGGATTATGGTCAAAATACTGGTCAAAAAGAAAGGGGTATTCTTATGTCACGAAGAGGAGATAACATTCATAAAAGAAAAGATGGACGTTGGGAAGGGCGTTATAAAAGCGGTGTAAAAAATAACGGAACAACAGCTTATCGTTCTGTTTATGCTCATAGCTACAATGAATGCAAGAAAAAATTAGAAAAAGCAAAGGCTAATATGCTTATTCCCAAAAGTAACTATTCAGATATCAGATTTTCAGAAGTTCTGGAGCTTTGGTTAAATGCAAATAAAATAAGAACCAAAGGCTCTACAGAAAATAAATACAGATATATGATTGATTTGCATATAAAACCAGAATTAGGTAATTTTAAGGTTTCACATTTAACTGCAACATTTATAAATGATTTTTTACAACAAAAATTAGAAAATGGTTCAAAAACTAAAGAGGCACTTTCTCCGTCCTATGTCAGAACATTAGCGATTATTATTGAATCATCATTGAAATTCGCAGTTAACGAAGAATTTTGTAAACCTTTGAAAAACAAAATAAATAAGCCAAACATACCTAAAAAAGAACTCTCTGTTTTAACAATTGCAGAGCAAAATCAATATGAATATGCATTAAAAAAGAGCAACAATCTTGCATCTTTAGGAACTTTAATCGCACTACACACAGGCATGAGAATCGGAGAAATTTGTGCATTGCAATGGGATGATATTGATTTAACAAATAATTTAATCTATGTAAAACACACTGTGTCAAGAATAAAAACTCATAATCAACACACTAAAACCACATTAATTATTGATACACCTAAAACCAATTCATCTAATAGGGTTATTCCAATTTCTTCTGCATTAAAGCCAATTATTGAAGATGCTTTCAAATCCAAAAAGTCCGAATTTGTTATTTCAGAAACAAAACAATTTATTGGAACGAGATCTTTTGATTACAAATATAGAAAACTTATTTCTGATGCCGGATTAAAAGTGGTTGGATTTCATACATTACGGCACACTTTTGCAACACGATGCATAGAGGCTGGTATGGACATAAAAACATTAAGTGAAATACTAGGACACGCTTCAGCAACAACAACTCTCAATATTTATGTTCATTCTTCTTTAGAAAACAAGCGAAATCAAATAGAAAAATTGTATTCCGCCTCATAAGCTATTATGGTCAAAATTATGGTCAACAAAAAACAATAAAGCCTTGTAATATAAGGATTTGTTGACCATTTTTTTAGAATTTTTAGTTCTACCAAATTTTAGAATAATAAAAACACAGCCACGAAATGCCCAATTACTTAAAAACAACCCACTGACCTTATAATTTATAAGTCCAAAATTATCACTTATCTTTTTTGTTTTCATTTATATATGACAAAAAGTGCGAAAAGTTACATAACTTTTTTCATTTTTCGATAAAGTTCTACATTTTGCATATATGGTGAGAATGTTTATTAGTTAAAATGATGTGATTCTTAACTATGTCGATATAAAAAAATCACTCTCGTTATTAAAACGGGAGTGATTTATCTTTGTATGCGGTTTATTATTGAGTTATTGACCATTTTTGTTTACAGGATTTTTGACGTGGGGAAGGGCTCAGGATTGCAACTGACAAGTTGGATGCTAAGAACTTCTATGCATTCAACCCGAGCTTTGATAAACATTGTAATAAGAGATGATATCAAAACACCACCCGCCGAAATTGGTGTGGGTTTGTGTTATCTACACAACATTTCTTCATAACGATATTGAAAGTAATTTGTTCTGGTGGTATAATAAATCAAAAACTTTTTAGGTTGTGAGAATATGTCGACAAAGCTCTGGTATGATGAATTTATAAATGACTGGATGTGGGCGTTGCCATTAGGTAACGGCAGAATTGGTGCTATGCAATATGGTAACCCGCATTGCGAACAGATTGAAATAAATGAAGAATCACTCTGGTGTGGCAGACAGATTAAAGAAAAATATCACGCTTCACCTGAAGCACTCGAGGAAATTCGCCGACTTGTAAGAGAAGAAAAGCTTAAAGAAGCGGCAGAAAAAGCTCGTGAAACATTTTTATCTGACCCGCCTGTTGTACGTTCTTATGAAAGCTTTGGGGAGATTTTTATTGATTTCTTTGACAAATCCCCTTACACAAATTACCGCAAGGAATTAGAATTGAGCGAAGCGATTACAAGAATTTTCTGGACAAAGAGTAAAATTAATTTTAAAAGTGAATGCTTTATCAGTGAAGATTATGACGGATTCGTTTACAAGGTTGAAAGCGATAATAAACCATTCTCATGTAACGTGAGCATAAAAAGAAAACAGGATGCATATAGCTCCTGCATAAATTCTGACACAATTATTATGAACGGCAGAGTTACATACGCAACTCACCACTACTATGGTGAGGGTGGCGAAGGTATGTCTTTTGGTGCAAAACTTCAGATTAAAACAGACGGCGAGCTTAGTCACGACCACAGCACAATAACTGTTACTGATGCTACTTACATTTTCATTTACTCTGCATTTGAAACAAATTATGACGTTAACAAATATGACATTGACGAAAGCATTGATATTAAACTTAAATTAAATAAAACAATTGAAAAGCTTATAAATGCAGACTACGAAAAAATTAAAGAAGCTCACATTTCAGCACACAAAAAATGGTTTGGTAACGTTGAACTCAAATTAGAAGAAACTGAATTTAGCAAACTCCCTACAAATAAAAGACTTAAAGAACTTAACTGGGATGAATATGACCCAGATTTATTCTCACTTTATTACAATTTCGGCAGATATCTTTTAATTGAAAGCTCAGGCAAGAATGCAAGACTCCCTGCAAATCTTCAGGGTATATGGTGTCACGATTTCAACCCACCTTGGGGAAGTGATTTCCACACAAATATTAATCTTCAGATGAATTACTGGCCGAGTGAAAGTGCTAACCTTTCAAAAACTTCTGCACCTTTCATTCATTTTATGAAAATGGTGAGTTCTTTCGGTAACGAAACTGCAAAAGAGCTTTTTGGGGCACGTGGTTGGGTTATTAACCACACTACCGATGCATTCGGTAGAACTGGTGTTCACGACAGCGTTGACTGCGGATTTTTCCCGATGGCTGGTCCGTGGCTTTGCCTTAATCTCTGGGAGCATTATGAATACACTAACAGTAAAGAGTATTTAGAGGAGATTTACCCAATTTTAAAAGGCTCATCAGAATTCGTTCAGGACTATTTGACAGAGAACGAAAAAGGTCAGCTTATTACCTCACCTTCTAACTCTCCTGAAAACGAATTTTATTATATTGATGCTAACGGCGAAAAGCAAGAAAGTATGTTTACAGAAGGTGCAACAATAGATTTTCAGATAATTTATGCGCTCTTTACACGTACTATTCACGCTTGTAAGGTTCTTAATAAAGACGAAGAATTCGCAAAAACTCTTTCTGAGGTTTTAGAAAAGCTTCCGCCGATGGAAATTAGTGAGCATTACGGAACAATTCGTGAATGGATTAAGGATTATGAAGAAACCGACCCAGGTCACAGACATATTTCTCACCTTTTCGGACTTTTCCCTGGTGACCAGATTAATGAAAGCGACCCAGAAATTTATGAGGCGGCAAAAAGAACTATTGCCAGAAGAATTGAAAATGGTGGTGGCTCAACTGGTTGGTCAAGAGCGTGGACAATTTGTTTTTACACTCGTCTTAAAGATGGTGAAAATGCATATAATCACCTTAAATATTTACTTAAAAAATGCACTGCCAACAACCTTTTTGACATTCACCCGCCATTCCAGATTGACGGTAACTTCGGTGGTGTTGCAGGTATTACAGAAATGCTTCTTCAAAGCCATCTTGGTTCACCTGATAACAGAATTTCTGAGCTTTTACCAGCATTACCAAATGACTGGCATTTTGGCTCTGTTAAAGGTTTAAGAGCAAGGGGCAATTTCACATTTGACATTGTTTGGGAAAATTCTATTCTTAAAAATGCTAAAGTTACTGCAGAAGAAAACTCCACATTGAGAATTAAACTCAATGAAAAAACGAAAAATCTTAAAGCCAATAAGCAATATACTATTGAAGGAAACATTTTAAAAATTGAGCTTTCTAAAGGTGAAACAATAGAGCTTAGTAACTGATAGCGTTGGGTGGTAACATGTTAAAATCTCATATTGAATTTAAAAATGGTAAGCCGTTCATATCTGTAAATGGTGAGTTACATTCCCCTATTGCATACACCACGTATTTTGAAGAATGTGGTGAGTTTACTGATTTTATAGAACGTGGTTATAAAATATTCTTTATAAACGTTTCTTTTACAGATTTGCCAATAAATAATAGTTCGGGTTTTTCGCCTTTCAGAACAGGCGTTTTTGAAAAGGAGGAATCAGATTATTCTGAGTTTGATGGTATTGTAAGAGGTATTATTTCAGAATGTCCTGATGCGCTTATTTTCCCGAGAATAAATATTGCAATGCCTCGAAAATGGATTGAAGAAAACACCGATGAAACAATTACTACTGCAAATGGTGGCAACAGAGAATCATTTTATTCTGAAGCTTTTTTACGTGATGGTGCAAAGCTTCTTAAAACACTTGTTTCACATATCAGAAGTGCAGATTATTCTAATAGAATAGCAGGCTATCAGCTTTGTGGTGGAACAACACAAGAATGGTTTCACCACGATTTATCTGGTTCGTTTTCTTCTTATGCTCTTAAAAAATTCCGTGAATGGAGCTTTAAAAAGTATGGGGTAAAAAATGCAACTTTACCCGAGAGAAAAGATTTTGACAGTGGAGTTTTAACAGAAGCGGTACAAAAATTTGCAGAGTTCTGTTGTGAAGCTGCGGCAAAAACTGCAGAGCATTTTGCAAAAGTTCTTAAACAATACATAAACAATGAACAGATTGTAGGCATTTTTTATGGCTACAATGCATTTGTGGGCGATTATCTGTGGGGCACTCACGGTTTGCGCCATATTATAGAGTCGCCTTACATTGACTTTTTCTCATCCCCCTGTTGCTATGACGATAACAGGAATTTAGGTCTTGACTGGGGTGATATGATTCCCGTTGATTCCATAAAAAACCACAAAAAACTCGCTTTCATTGAATGTGATATAAGAACTCACCTTACAAAAAGAATGCAGGACTCACGCCCTGACGAATACCCTGATAACATTCTGCTTCTAAGGGATAAAAACGGCAACAAAACTGTGTGGAGTGGCCCCGACACACCTGAGCTTTCACTTTCTGCTATAAGAAAGGCTTTTGTTCACCAGTTAATAAAGGGTTCGGGTATATGGTGGTTTGATATGTGGGGCGGATGGTATCACGACCAAAGAATTATGACTGAGCTTGAGTCAATGAAAAATATAGTTGATTCTTCTATGAATAAAAAATATGAAGATTATCCTTGTGCAGAAACTGTATTATTTATTGATGAGAAAGCGTATGCTAATATCCCCCGTGGAAATCCAATTATAAACGCTGTAAGCACAACAAGAGTTGCAATGGGTAACACAGGCATTCCGTTTGATTTGTGTATGGTTGAGGATGCACCCAAAGTGATTCATAAATACCATACTGCAATTTTTACTGCACCAATTCCAACGGAATGTGGCAAAAAAGCAGTTGAGTTATGTAAAAAACATAATATTTCTGTTATTAAAGCAAGTGAAGAAAAGCCATATTTTACAACAGATGAGCTTCGTGAGCTTCTTATTTCTTCAGGAATTCATTGCTATAACGACAAAAACAACGTCATTTATGTAGGTGGTGGATATTTAGGCGTTCACAGTATCCGAGATGGTGAAATCAGCATAAATCTGCCGAAGAAATACAAGGTTAAAGCCTTACTCGGTACAGACTCACCCGAATGCGAAGCAGACAAGCTTTCATTAAATATGAAGAAAAACGACACAGTAGTATTTGAATTATTTTAATTTTATTGAACAAAAAAATAATAAAATGCCACCCACCAAATTGGTGGGTGGTTTTACGCTAATGTTTTAATTATTGCAACAATCATAAATATATGATATCATTAAAAAAGAATTTTTTAAGGTAGGCGTATGCTATGGATTATATTAAATATGTAAACATCAAACAGGGCTCGCAATCGTTACACAGATTTTCTCAGGGTAACACATTACCGCTTATTCAAAGACCATTTGGCTTTGCGGCATTCAGTCTGCAAACAGAAACATCAAGAGGCAGTTGGTATTTTCACCCAGGTGACTATTCGGTTGAAGGTATTCGACTTACCCGTCAGCCAAGCCCGTGGATTTCTGACCACAGTGCATTCACTATGATGCCACAAATTGAAAAGCCTTATGTAGATTTTGAAGATTGTTGGTCAGGCTATGACCCTGAAAAAGCAATTTTACAACCGCATTATCTTAAATGTTATCTCAAAAGACCATTCTGTGATTTTGAACTCACACCTACTGAATATGGTGCTTGTGTAAAACTCAGCTTCAAGAAAGATTTTGAACGTTACATTTCTGTTTTACCAGTAAAATACAACTGCGAATATGAATATGACAAAGAAAACAACCGACTTTATTGCTGGACTGACTGCAATCGTGGTAGAAAAGCTCATGACAAAGGTACTCTCAAGGGCTACTATGTTTTCCAGTTTGATGAAGATTCTGTTGATGTTGACAAGATTCTTATAGGTAACAAAGACACCACTGCTACAGAGCATAGCCTTCACACAAAAGGCGAAGGAACTGGTATTCACATTGCTCTCAAGAAAAAAGATGTTACTTTTACTGTTGCTACATCTTTCATAAGTTACGAACAAGCGTTAAGAAATCTTCAGTATGATTCTCATTACAGTAGCTTTGATGAACTCAAAAGCGAAAATGAGTGCATTTGGAATGAATATCTCTCAAAAATTGAGATAGATGCAGATGAAGATACATTAAAAACATTTTATAGTTGTATGTATCGCACATTCCTCTACCCTCACAAAGCATACGAACCTGATGAAAACAGAAAACCTATTCACTACTCACCAAGTGCTGATAAAGTTCTCCCTGGTGTGAGATACACAGACAATGGTTTCTGGGATACATATCGTACAAACTACCCATTCTATTCAATTATTGCAAAGGATATTTTACCTGAAATTATAGAAGGATATATTCAGGATTACATAGACGGTGGTTGGCTCCCTCGCTGGACTGCTGGTGACTCGCAGAACTGTATGCCGAGTACAGCTATTGATGCCGTAATTGCTGACGTTGCTACAAGAAATCTTATTTCAAAGGATTTACTCGAGATTGCATTCAAAGGTATGGAACATCACGCAAACAAATCTTCAACTGTGCCCGCTTACGGCAGAGAGGGTTGCGAGGAATATCTTGAATTAGGTTATGTTCCTTGTGACAAATTTTCTGAAAGTGTAAACCTTACTCTTGATGCAGCATACTTTGATGATTGCCTTGCTACTGTTGCAGGAATTCTCGGCTACGAGGACAAAAAGCAAAAATATCTTAACCGTTCAAAGAATTATAAGAACATTTTTGATAGTGAAACCGGCTTTATGAGACCTAAGGATTCAAACGGTAACTTCAAGCCCGACTTCGACCCTGTAAAATGGGGCGGTGACTATACAGAAGCAGCCGCTTGGCAGACAAGTTTTGCAGTTCAGCACGATATTGAAGGCTTAGCAGAACTTTATGGCGGTAAAGACGAACTTATTAAAAAGCTTGATGAACTCTTCTCTACCCCTGCAGATTACAGAGTTGGTGGCTATAACTATGAAATTCACGAAATGACAGAAATGGCAGTTTGTGACTGGGGTCAATGTGCAATCTCAAATCAACCAAGCTTCCATATTCCATTTATTTACACATATCTTGGAAAACCTGAAAAAACTGAATATTGGCTCAAGAAAATTTGTGCTGAAGGATTTTCGTGGAAGGATGACGGTTTCCCTGGTGATGAAGACAATGGTTCTATGGCTGCGTGGTATATTTTCTGCTGCCTTGGTATTTACCCTATAACACCTGGTAAACCAATTTACACAAACAATAAACCGATGGTAAATAATATAAGAATACTCGGCAAAAAAGTAGATTTTACAAAGTACGGGAATATAGTCACTTACGATGAAATAATGAAAGAAATCGGGATATAATAAACCCGAATGAGTTTTATTAAGGTGAAAATATGCAATATTTTATTTCGTTTTTAGAGGGAATAATCACGTTTATCTCTCCTTGTCTTTTGCCAATGCTACCTGTTTACGTTTCATATTTTGCAGGTGGCAGTGAAAGGAACACTAAAAAGACTATTAAAAATTCTTTAGGATTTATATTGGGCTTTACAATTATTTTTGTTTCTATGGGTGCTCTGGCTGGTACTTTTGGAAAACTTCTCACAGAGTATAAAACGATTGTAAATATTATTACCGGTCTTATTGTAATTTTCTTTGGTCTTAACTTTTTAGGTGTATTTAAGTTTAATATTTTTAAAGGTGCAAAAAGTGTTAACACAGAAAATCTTGGTTTCTTTTCGTCCCTGATTTTTGGTGTTGTATTTTCAATTGGCTGGACTCCGTGTGTTGGTGCATTTTTAGGCTCTGCTTTAATGCTTGCAACAAGTGAGGGTAAAGTATTAACAGGAGTTATAATGCTTTTGCTTTACTCTTTGGGGCTTGGTATTCCATTCTTTATAAGTGCAATTCTCATTGACAAATTACGTGGTGCATTCACATTTATAAAAAAGCACTACAAAATTATTAACACAGTTTGTGGTGTGCTTTTAATTGTAGTTGGCGTGTTAATGGCTACTGGAATTTTCGGTAAATTCTTAAGTTTCTTATCGTAGGTGATTTTATGAAAAATAATATAAAATGGATAATAATTGCAGTTGCTTTCGTTGTGTTTATTGGTGGAGCTACAATTCTTTATAACAATCTTTCAAAAGCCTTTGGTGGAGATAAGCTTTTAACAAATACTACTGAAGCCCAAAACACAGAAAACGCTCAACAAAATAATTCCGACGAAAACGAAAGAATAAAAGCTCCTGATTTTACGGTGCTTGATTATGAAGGAAATGAAGTTAAGCTTTCTGATTTTGAGGGCAAGCCTGTTGTGCTTAACTTCTGGGCGACTTGGTGTTATTATTGTAAGGAAGAAATGCCAGACTTTGACATTGCCTTTGAAAAATACCCTGACGTTGAGTTTTTAATGATAAACGCCACAGACGGATATCAGGAAACAATGGAAACAGCGAAAAAGTATTATGAAGATGAAGGCTTTGACTTCAACATTTATTTTGACACAAATATTGAAGCAGTAAACAATTACGGTTTAACTGGCTTCCCCGCTACGTTTTTTATTGATGAAGAAGGATATTTAGAAGCAAGTGCCGGCGGAATGATTGACCTTGAAACGCTTGAAAAAGGAATTGATTTAATTCGGAATTAAAGGAAGGCTTCGCCTTTTTAGTGATGAGTGAAAAGTGCTGAGTGTTGAGTTGTGGAAGCCTTACGGCTTGATTATAATAATGTGGAGGAGAAATTATGAAAATTCACTTTAAAGGAATTTATAAAGGTAAAGAGGACGAGCTTGATTATTTGGATGAGTATTGCGAAACAGAACATAAACCTAATGCAGTAAAGTTGCCTGAACATTACAGATTTTTTTATTTGAGATCACATTTACTCGCTGTCACACTTGTGTTTTTATTATCTTTTTTATTTATCTTTCGTTATCCAATTGTAGCGAATTCCGACGAACTTATTGCATACTTTTTAATTATTGCTTTCTTTGGATTGTTACATTCTTTTTTGCTTCC
>JAZNUL010000082.1:0-41147 GCA_045592285.1 Acutalibacteraceae bacterium | reverse complement strand
GCCAAAAGTCCGTTTTCACCATTAAAAACCTCTCGCATTCTTTGAGGAAATTTATTTGATTTATAAATGCCTTTTCTTTCCATATTAAACACCTTTTCTTATAACAACAGTCGAACACTTTCGTGTTCGGCTGTTTTCTTTTTTATTTCTTATAGCTTACTTTAATCTCATCTTTAACTGCAGTTACACTTATCTCACTTGTTTCTTGTTCTGCTCTTTCAATGAGAATATCTGCAATTTTATCTTCAATATCTTTTCTGATATTTCTTCTAATATCCCTTGCGCCTCTGCCACCATCAACAGATTTAGTTGCGATAATCTGGGCAACACCCTTGCCAACAACAAAGTTGATACCTTTATCTTTAAGTGGCTCTTTGAGTTCGTCAATGAGAATATCTGCAATTTTCTTAAGATTTTCTTCATTAAGGTTATTGAAGAAGATAACTTCATCAACTCTGCCTATAAACTCAGGTCTTAAGAAATCTTTTAAGGCTTTCATTGCTTTATCTTTTGAATAATCGTTAGCATCTCTGTTAAAGCCTAATGCAGATTCTTTTTGCTCACTACCAGCGTTTGATGTCATAATTATAACAGTATTTTCAAAGCCGACTGTTCTGCCTTGAGCATCACTTGTTTTACCCTCATCAAGAATCTGAAGAAGAATATTTAAAACGTCAGGGTGAGCTTTTTCAATTTCATCAAAGAGAATTACAGAATATGGTTTTCTTCTTACCTTTTCAGTAAGCTGACCAGCTTCGTCATAACCAACGTAGCCTGGTGGTGAACCGATAATTCTTGAAACACTGTGTTTTTCCATAAACTCAGACATATCAAGTCTTATAAGAGTTTCAGGTGTTTCAAAAAGTTCGTTTGCAAGTTGTTTTACGAGTTCTGTTTTACCAACACCAGTAGGGCCAACAAAAATAAATGATGCTGGACGTCTTACTGCAGAAATCTGAACTCTGCTACGTCTTATAGCGGCACAAAGTGCTTCGACCGCTTCATCCTGACCAATAATTCTTGATTTAAGTTTTTCTTCAAGTGTAGAAAGCTTTCTCAAATCATTTTCAATAATTTTTGTTGTAGGAATACCAGTCCAGAGATTAATAACTTTTGCAAGGTCCTGTTCAGTAACAGCGTTATCAGCTGCTTTTTCTTTAAGTTCTTGTTCCCCTGCTTCAAGCTTCATTTTTTCTGCTTTTGTATTTGCTAATTTCTCATAGTCAATTTCACCTTCAGTTACATTGACTATTTCTTCAATTTCTTCATCAAGACGAACTAATTCTTTTTGAAGCTTCTCGTAATCACTTATTGCAACATTACGAAGATTTGCACAAGTACAAGCTTCATCAAGTAAGTCGATAGCCTTGTCTGGTAAAAATCTGTCGTTAATATATCTTTCAGAAAGTGTTACTGCTTTATAAACTAAATTATCGCTTATAGAAACCTTGTGATAGTTTTCGTAATATTCTTTTATACCTAAAAGCATATCGTAACAATCTGCAATAGATGGCTCTTCAACCTTTACTGGCTGGAAACGTCTTTCTAAAGCAGCATCTTTTTCAATGTGCTTTCTGTATTCATTAAATGTAGTAGCACCGATAACCTGAATTTCGCCACGTGAAAGTGCAGGTTTTAAGATGTTTGCAGCGTTCATTGAACCCTCTGCATCGCCACCAGTACCAACCAAGTTGTGAACTTCGTCGATAAAGAGAATTATATTACCCTCTTGCTTGACTTCATCTATAAGACCTTTAATTCTGCTTTCAAACTGACCACGGAACTGTGTACCAGCAAGAAGCGATGTAAGGTCTAAAAGGTGAATTTCTTTATCTGCAATTTTTGCAGGAACCTCACCCGAAGCGATTTTTAAAGCAAGACCCTCTGCAATAGCAGTTTTACCAACACCTGGCTCACCAATTAAACACGGGTTATTTTTAGTTCTTCTGCAGAGGATTTGTATAGTTCTGTAAATTTCAGTATCTCTGCCAATAATTCTATCAATCTTGCCGTCTCTTGCTTTTTCTGTTAAATCAGTACAATAGAGGTTTAAGAATTTACGTTTAGTCTTTTTCTTATGCTTTTTAGTTTTCTTTTTTGAAGAATCTTCATCTTCTATATCCTCTTCAATATCAGCATCTTCATCTTTTTTAGGTGATTTTGCGCCTTCTGAATTAAAGAGATTCTGTAAAAATGGCATTGTACCAGCACCACCTGGTTGGAAGCCATCCATATCACTGAAGATATCGCCAAACTGCTCAGAAACAGCTTCTAATTCATCATCTGTGATGCCCATACTTTCCATCATTTGCTTTATAGGGCCGATGTTTAAATCCATCGCACATTTAATGCAAAAACCTTCTTGTGTAGTTTTTTCGCCTTCGATTTTTGAAACAAAAATAACTGCAGGACGTTTTTTGCATTTACTACATATCATTTTGTTATCCATTAATTTCTCCTGAGAAAATAATTATTTAATTTATTTTGCTTTGTTTTTCTTCTCTTTAACCTGACGAATAACATCAGGGATATAACTAAAGAATGCTACCATTGTAAGTATTGCCGAAATAATAACAAGTATCATCATAAGTGAATTAGGAATTGTGAAAAGATTTCTGAAAGCGCCAACTTCTGGTCCGAAACCGATAATAAATACCATTACAACATAGAATGCTAAAGTTGCTACTTTACCATAAATCTCTGCAGCACCAGGACGAAGTCCTACTGATAACATAATAACGCTACCTAAAACCATAATAAATTCTTTAGCAATAAACACAAGGAACACCCAGCTGAATGCTTTAAGCATTGCATCATCAGCCTTATTAAAGGTCAAGAATAAAAGAACTGCTAATGTAATCTGTGTTAACTTGTCTGCCAATGGGTCAAGCATTTTACCTAAGGCACTAATCTGATTGAATTTTCTTGCGATTTTGCCATCTACACAGTCAGAAAGACCTGAAAGTGCAAGCACAATAACTGCAGGAACAAAATCACCTTGCATAAATAAATATGCAAAAAGTGGCACAAGAAGAATTCTTATAAAACTGATTAAATTTGGAATAGTCCAGCAACCTTTAAATAACTCTTTCATATTTTTACCTCATTTCCACAATTAAAAGTTAATTAAATATATTTAATAACGGATTGTTATTGTTAACAAATTCAAGTATTATAGAAGAATTGATTATCTGTGATAACTCTTCATTCTGAACAAAAACCAAAGCAGTTGATATAACAAAAATAATTACTACTGCTTTTATAAGACCTAAAAGCCCACCCGCTAATTTATTTGCTTGTTTTATAACAGGAAGTTTTTTAACAACTTTATTAAGCAAACGAATTACGAATGTTAAACAAATAGAAACGACAATAAAGAGTACAATCATTGTTATTGCTTCTGTAATTGTAAGAAAAATATTATCACCAATATTAGTCATTAACGCTTCGATTAATGATTCATTGCTGTCAGGTGTAGCATTAACAACGTTTGAAATTGCACCATTCAAATCAAAACCGAATTTTGAAGCAATATTTAAAGCACCCTCTGGAAACTCTGAAACAAGAGCATTAACACTCTCTGAAACTGAACCAATATCTGTACCAGTTTCATTAAGTCCTTTTTCTAACTCGCTTTTTACAATTCCACGAACAAAAGCCTCATAAATAACTTTTGCAACAGGTGTTGAAAGAATATAAGCGATAACACCCGAGATAATTGTTGACAAACCATCTAAAAGTGCTTTTACTAAACCTTTTTTAGCACCAAGAATAATCATCGCTACTGCCAAAGCAATAAAAATAATATCTAAAATATATTCCATTTTATCCTCCTATATTGTAAAGCCGAGTTCAAGAGTACTGTTACCAAATGAATAACATCTTGAAACACTGCCTAAAGAATGAACATAGCAATATTTATCAGTAGGATACACTCCATAAAGCTTACCTTTAATTTCTATAGTACCTACTTTTCTGCCCTTAAGATTATATACCATTATTGAGTTTTCTGCAAGGGCAAATATATATTTTTCGCTCATTGTCATTGACTGCACCTTGTAATCAAGAGGTATTGTTTTCTTTAACTTTCCATAAGCTGAATAAACAGAAATCTCAAAAACGTTGGCACTACCGAATTTCGCAAGACAAAGGGCGTAATTGCCTTTTAAGTTTGTATCAACTGAAACAAATTCACTCGCAAAATACTTAGTTACTTCTTTTAACTCGTCGCCGTTTTTCTTAATCTGATAAATTCCTTTATCTCCAAAAAGTGTTAACGTAGAACCACTTGTAAATTTCAAATCAAGAGCCGTTACATCAACAATCTTTTGTGTATTAAGTGCTGAACTGTATTCAAAACCAAAGAAATGAACCACTGTATAAATAGCACCATTTTCAGCATTGAGCGTTGCAACACCAGCAAATTTGCCATCATCTGAAAGAGTTATATCTGCTATATGCTCAAATGCACAGTTCCATTGAAAACGAACTTCACCAGATTTATCAAACACCGCTAAAACACTTGTTGATTTATCGCCTCTTATTGCAAAACCGTAGTTACCATTTTTGCCGTATTCAGCAGTAATTATAATGCCTGCTGTATTACCAGAAGAAACCTTGCCCTTTTCTGTGATTAATATGTAGCCTGTACCATTTCTGTCAAAAACCACACCTCTGTTATCATTGATTGTAAAAGCAGGTCTTGAAAAAGAGTGTTTTTCAGAAAATACAACATTTCCGTTAGTGTCATAAACAATAATCAACTTATCAGTAAGCAAGAGAACATTGTCACCTATAATACCCATATTGATAACTGTATCACTTTCAACAGCCACCGGATAATTTTTACCACCAGCGAAAAGTCCTGTTGAAACTCGTGCAGCAATTGCGTCAAAAGGCAAAATACCAATAGCAGAACACAAGAAAGTAATTAAAAACACACCAACCAATGTTAAGGCAATAATAGAAATTGCTCTTTGCTTTGGTGAAAGCTTGCTGACTCTTTTTTCTAAAGCGTAGCCTGTATTCAATTCTTTTAGTCTAATCTTCATCATTTTCACTTCCGTAAAAAACTTTGTTAAGATACAAACCATCGGGAATTGCGGTTATACCAGCATTTTTACGGTCACCGCTTTCGATAATCTTAAGTATTTCTTCTTTTTTTATTTTTCCTTCAGCAACGTATAAAAGCGTACCAGCCATTATACGAACCATATTATATAAAAAGCCGTTACCACGAACTTTAAATATAACCATATCACCCTCACGCCTTACAGATGCAGAGTAAATTGTTCTCACTTTTGAGACAACTGTTGCACCAGATGCACAAAATGCTGAAAAATCGTGTTCACCTAAAAAGAACTGAGAAGCTTCATTTAAAAGCTCTTCGTCAAGCTTCATATATTTATAATGGCACACTTTTTTATACATAAATGGTGATAAAACTTTTGTATTTAAAAACACATATTCATACTCTTTGCTTACGGCATCAAACTGTGCATTAAATTCAAGCGGAACTTCGTTACAAGAAACCACAAGAATTTCTGGTGTAAGAAAAGAACCTAATGCAACTGGAAAAGAGCCACAAGGAATAGTAGTTTCAGTTTTTACGTTAAAGCAATATTCTTTTGCGTGAACGCCTGCATCAGTTCGGCTACAACCATTGATAACTACATCTTCACCCGTAAGACTTTTAAATGCATTTTTTAATTCTCCTTGCACAGTTCTTAAATCGTTCTGTATTTGCCAACCGTGAAACTGAGAACCATCAAAAGTTATTTTAAAAAACAGGTTTCTCATAATTATATTAACGCCTCAAACTGAAAATTCATAAAAATAATTACTGCACAAACAAGAATTGTGACAATTAAAGCAATAGCATCACGAAAAGTAAACTGCATTTTTCTCATTCGTGTTCTGCCCTTACCACCAACGTAACATCTGCAAGACATAGCATCCGCTAATTCAAATGCTCTTTTAAAAGATGAAATTATAAGTGGAATGAATATAGGGAAAAGTGCCTTAATTCTTTTTAAAAGATTACCGCTTTCAAAATCTGCACCACGTGCTTTTTGTGCTGACATAATTCTGTCAATTTCATCAATAAGTGTCGGAATAAATCTAAGAGCTATTGTCATCATCATTGCAAACGTATGAATATCAATTTTAAACACCTTTAATGGTGAAAGAAGTCTTTCAATAGCATCTGTTAAATCTGTTGGTGATGTTGTGTAAGTAAGAAGTGAACTTATTACTAATAACGCCACTATTCTTATTGCAATAAATATTGCAGTATATATACCCCCATCTGTTATAGCAATTTTTTTATAGCTCCACAAAATGTCACCCGTATTATTATAGTAAAGCTGTAAAACCGAAGTAAGTAAAATAATTGGTAAAAGTGGTTTTAAGCTTTTAACCATTAACTTTGGTGAAAGCTTTGAAAAAGCATAACAAGCCGCAACTGTAAGGAGCATAACTCCCATTGAAGCGAAATTTTTACATATAAATATAAAAATTATAAGTACAAAGCAAGCAATAATTTTTGCTCTTGCATCTAATTTATGAAGAAATGAATTTCCGGGGAAATATTGACCGATTGTAATATCTTTAACCACTTATCTTCCCCCTTTTAAGAAATTCAATTAATTTTTCTTTACCTTGTTTTACTGTATAAACATCTGTTGGTACATCATAACCAGCTTCTTTAAGTTTTAAGAAAACTCGTGTTATTTCTGGAACATCAAGACCTAAATTCATAAGTTCATCGCCTTTAGAGTAAACCTCTTCAACAGTTCCGTTCATAACGATATTACCATCTGAAAGAACTAAGACTCTGTCTGCTACTAAAGCGACGTCATCCATATTATGAGACACAAAAATAACAGTACTGCCAGTTGTTTTATTGTAGTGTTTAATTAAATTAAGTAAATCGTTTTTACCAACAGGGTCAAGACCAGCGGTTGGCTCATCTAACACCAAAACCTTTGGGTTCATTGAAATAACACCAGCTATTGCAACACGGCGTTTTTCACCACCAGATAAATCAAATGGTGATTTATCTAAATAATCTTCAGTTAAACCAACAAATTTAATTGATTCTAAAACACGTTCTTTGATTTCACTTTCTGAAAGTCCCATATTTTTAGGGCCAAATGCAATATCTTCATATACAGTAGATTCAAAAAGCTGATGCTCGGGATACTGGAAGCAAAGACCAACACCAAAACGGCATTTTCTTACATTTTCTTTTGAACTCCAGATGTTTTCATCCTGAAAGAAAACCTCTCCACTTTCTGGCTTTAAAAGACCATTAAGATGTTGCAAAAGTGTACTTTTACCTGAACCTGTATGACCAATTACGCCAACAATTTCGCCTAATTCAAAATCAACAGACACACCTTTTAGAGCACCTATCTGAAAAGGGGTGCCCTTGGAGTATTCGTATTTTAAATTTTTAACTGAAAGTACTGACATAATTTATAATCCTTTTGTTTTACTGTATTTTTTTAAATGCCTCTAAAAATGAATCTTCTGTTAAAACCTTAGTACCTAAATCGTAGCCTTCTTTCTTTAATTCCAAGGCTAATTCTAATGGCTTTGGTACTGAAAGACCGATTTTCTTTAATTCTTCTGTATTTTTAAATACTTCTTCTGGTGTACCATCAAAAACAACTACACCATCATTCATAACAACAACTCTGTCGGCATTTACGGCTTCATCCATAAAATGAGTAACAAGAATAATTGTCATACCCAAATCTTCTTTAAGGCGTTTTAAAGCATTTATAACTTCTTTTCTGCCTTTTGGGTCAAGCATTGCAGTAGGCTCGTCCAGAACAATACATTTAGTCTGCATAGCAATAGCACCAGCTATTGCTACTCTCTGCTTCTGACCACCAGATAATTTATGTGGCTCGTGAAGACGATAATCATACATATCAACAATTTTTAAGGCTTCATCTACCCTTTTTCTGATTTCTTCACGTGGAACGCCTAAATTTTCAGGACCGAATGCAACGTCATCTTCAACAATAGTTGCAACAATCTGGTTATCAGGATTTTGGAAAACCATACCGACATTTTGTCTAATTTTAATTTCATTTTCTTCGTCACTTGTATCAAGACCGAAGCTTATAACCTTACCACTTGTAGGGTAGTTTATAGCATTCATAAGCTTTGCTAAGGTTGATTTACCAGAGCCGTTATGACCCAAAACACAAGTAAACTGACCCGAATAAAAATCAAGTGACAAATCATTTATAACTTCTGTTTCTTCTTCGGAGTACTTAAAAGAAACATTTTTAAATTCTATAATTTTTTCCATATTATTTCTTCCAGATAGCAGTTGAACCGCAAGGTAAAATAAGACCATTTTCTGAAACTCTTAAACCGATTTCATCTGCTACGGCTTCACCGCCAAAATCTTTAACTATAGTCGAATTCAATATGTAGCTCATTACTGCAGGTGAAAGCCCCGCTGTGTATGAGTTAACGAGAACTGCGAGTGGGTCGTCACTTAAAACTTGTTTACACATTTCAATAAAACCGTAAACTTCATTTTCTAACTTCCACACTTCGCCGCCTGGCCCTCTACCGTAAGATGGTGGGTCCATTATGATAATGTCATATTTCTTTTCTCTGCGGATTTCACGTGCGACAAATTTCATACAATCGTCAACAATCCAACGAACTTGCTTTTCTGCAACACCCGATGATGCCGCATTTTCTCTTGCCCATTGAACCATCCCCTTTGAAGCATCAACGTGAACAACAGAAGCACCAGCCTTTAAAGCGGAAACTGTTGCAGCACCTGTGTAAGCGAAAAGATTTAATACCTTTACATCATCTCTACCGCTATTTTTAATAATATCTCTTACTAATTTCCAGTTACAAGCCTCTTCAGGAAAAACACCTGTATGTTTAAATGACATTGGTTTTAAATTAAATTCTAAATCGTTAAATTTAATCTGCCACACCTCAGGAATTTTCTTATAAAACTGCCAGGAACCACCGCCAGTATTTGAACGATGATATCTTGCATGTGCTTCATGCCACATTTTATTTTTCTTTTCTGTTTTCCATATAACCTGAGGGTCAGGGCGAATTAATATAATATCGCCCCATCTTTCAAGTCTTTCACCGTCAGAACAATCTAACAGTTCATAATCTTTCCAAGCGTCAGTAATACGCATTAAAGTAATCGCTCCTTAATAACCTCTGCAAGTTCTTCTGCAAGAACCTGAATTTTCTTTTCATCGTTACCTTCAAGCATAACTCTTATAAGTGGCTCTGTGCCAGAAACACGAACAAGAACTCTGCCATCGTTACCTAATTCTTTTTCTGCTCTTTCAATAGCAATTTTAATTTCATTATCGTGTGGGAAACGTGCTTTACCAAAATCAGAAACACGAACGTTGATAAGTGTTTGTGGGTAAACCTTCATTTCACTTGCAAGTTCTGAAAGCTTTTTACCAGTTTCTTTCATAACAAGAAGAAGTTTTAAAGCCGAAAGCTCACCATCACCAGTAGTTGAATGGTCTGAGAAAATAATATGACCTGACTGTTCACCACCGATATTGTGACCGCCTTTTAACATATTTTCAAGAACGTAGCGGTCACCAACCTTTGCTTTTTCACACTCTATGTCATTTTCTTCACAGAATTTAAAGAAGCCCATATTACTCATAACAGTAACAACTGCTGTATTATTGTTGAGTTTATTTTTTGATTTCATATGTTTAGCGAAGATTGAAATAAGCTTATCTCCATCAACCTCGTTACCATTTTCGTCAATTGCTAAAAATCTGTCAGCATCGCCATCAAATGCAAGACCTACATCGCAATTATTTCTTACAACAAAATCGCTTAACAACTCAAGGTGAGTAGAACCACAGTTTTCGTTGATATTTGTTCCATTAGGATGAGCACCAATAAAGAAAGCATTAGGACAAAGCTTCATAAATAAATTAGGTGCAATTACAGAAGAGGCACCATTTGCACAGTCAACTGCAATTCTTAAATCTGACAATGAAGAAATATTGTTTTCTTTCATATCAGCTTCTACAATATCTAAAAGATATTCTGTGTAATCTTTAATTGATGTTCTGGCTCTTGTTACACGACCCACTTCACCACCAACCTTTATAGGTGGCACTTGTGATTTATCTAAAATAATAGCTTCAATTTCTTCTTCAAGAGCATCAGGTAATTTGTAACCGGTACCCTGAAAAATTTTAATTCCGTTATACTCGCAAGGGTTATGTGAAGCAGAAATCATTACTGCAGCATCATAATTATATTTTCTTACAAGGAAAGCTACAGCTGGTGTTGGGATTTCGCCTAAAAGCATAACGTCTGCACCAACTGAACAAAGACCAGCTGTAATTGCAGATTCAAGCATTTCTGAAGATGCTCTTGTATCCATACCAATAAGCACTTTTGGTTTTTTATTAGTTTGCTTAGTTAAAACCATAGCAGCTGCTCTGCCGATTTCCATTGCTAATTCACAAGTAAGTTCACTGTTTGCAATACCTCTTGCGCCATCTGTACCGAATAATCTACCCATACAAAAATCTCCTTATTAATAATTCTTGAATGTACTTTGCTCACTATCATCTGTTGGTGGTGTTAAACCTAAATGACGATAGCCTAACGGTGTTACCTTTCTGCCACGTGGGGTTCTTGTTAAAAATCCCAACTGCATTAAATATGGCTCATACACATCTTCTATTGTAACCGATTCTTCACCGATTAATGCAGAAATAGTTTCAAGACCCACTGGACCACCATTATAATTTTCTATCATAGCAGTTAAAAGATTACGGTCGATTAAATCGAGACCTAATTCATCAATTTCCATTCGCGCTAAAGCGTTCTGTGCATTTTCTACTGAAATAACACCATCACCCATAACCTCAGCGTAATCTCTTGCACGTTTTAAAAGTCTGTTTGCAATTCTTGGTGTACCACGTGAACGAGAAGCAACTTCTAATGCACCGTCATCATCTATGCCGACATTTAAAATATTTGCACTTCGTTTTACTATTCTTGCTAATTCCTCTGGTGAATAAAGTTCAAGTCTTAAAATAACACCAAATCTATCTCTCATTGGTGCAGAAAGCTGACCAGCACGAGTTGTTGCACCAATTAAAGTAAAGCGTTTTAAATCAAGTCTTATTGAACGTGCCGATGGACCTTTACCGATAATTATATCTAAAGCAAAATCTTCCATAGCAGGATAAAGCACTTCTTCAATACTTCTTGAAAGACGATGAATTTCGTCAATAAAGAGAACGTCGCCATCATTAAGGCTTGTTAAAAGTGCTGCTAAATCGCCTGGTTTTTCAATAGCTGGACCAGAAGTAACACGTATCTGAACACCCATCTCATTTGCAATAATACCGGCAAGTGTTGTTTTACCAAGTCCTGGAGGGCCATAAAGAAGAACGTGGTCTAATGACTCTTTACGCTTTTTTGCGGCTTCAATATAAATTTTTAAATTTTCTTTTACCTTTTCCTGACCCACATATTCATCAAGTGCATGTGGTCTTAAAGAGGTTTCAATATCATTATCATTCCCTGTATATTCGGGAGTAATAATTCTTTCTTCATCTGCAATAAAAAAATCGTTCATTTTTTCACCTTTGATTTATTAAAATCTTAACGTCATATTTTTCAAAGCACCTTTAATAAGGTCTTCAACTGAAAGTGACTGGTCTAATTTGCTGATAGCAACAGAAGCTTCTGTTTGTGTGTAGCCTAAAGCAGTTAAAGCGGCTATTGCTTCTTGTGCATTACTCTTTGCATTTACTTGTGAAACTGCATTTGAAAGAGAACTGCTTTCTTCACTTATGAAGCTTACATTTGAGATTTTGTCTTTAAGCTCTAAAACAATTCTCTGTGCGAGTTTAGGACCAACGCCGTTAGCAGCAGTAATTGCTTTTGTATCACCAGAAGCTACTGCAACAGCAAAAGAATCTGGCGTAAGCTCTGAGAGAATTGCAAGAGCTGCCTTTGGACCAACACCCGAAACACCTAAAAGCAATTTAAAAGCATCCAACTCTTCATTTGTATAAAAGCCGAATAAATCAAGAGCATCCTCACGCACATTAAGGTAAGTGAAAAGTGTTTCTTCCTGATTAGAAGAAGCATTAATTTTTGCTAAGGTTGAACGTGTTGTAAAGCATTTAAAACCTACACCACCGACTAACAAAGCAACGCTCTGCTCATCCTTGTGAATTATTTTACCTGTTAAACTATAAAACATTTTTAAAATCTCCCATTCATAATAAGTGAGCCACTTGCGTGACCGTGACAGATAGCAAGCGCTAAAGCATCGGCGGCATCATCGGGCTTTGGAATTTTTTCTAAATGTAAAAACATCTTTGTCATTTCCTGAACTTGAGTTTTTTCTGCTCTGCCGTAGCCCACTATACTCTGTTTCACCTGTAATGGTGTATATTCAAAAATAGGAATACCCATATTTTGCACGGCTAAAACTATAACGCCTCTTGCTTGAGCAACATCAATAGCAGTTTTTTGGTTTGTATTAAAATAAAGTCTTTCAATACTCACGGCATCGGGTTTGAATTTTTCTAAAAGTTCAGTTAAATCATCGTAAATCTTTTTTAATCTTTCGTTAAAAGGCATATCTTTATCAGTAGTAACAGCACCATAGCCTAAAAGACGAAAGTCATTATTTTCATAACGGACAATACCACAACCGACTATTGCATAGCCTGGGTCTATACCGAAAATCACCACTGATTTCACCCCATTTAACAAATAGCAAAATTTCGCGATTTTACAATCGTTTAATTATAACATATATTACATTATAATGCAAGTTTTTAAACAATATTTACACCAATTTAATATATTGATTTATATTACTTTTATTGGTATAATCTGAGTGGTGATTTTATGTATATTTGTAATGATTGCCCGAGGAATTGTGGCATTGACAGAACTAAAGAAAAAGGCTTTTGCAATATGGGTTTAGAGCCTAAAATTGCAAGAGCATCTGTTCATTTATGGGAAGAGCCACCTATCAGCGGTAAAAACGGTAGCGGAACTGTATTTTTCAGTGGTTGTAACTTAAAATGCGAGTTTTGTCAGAATAAAGAAATAAGCAAAAAACAATTCGGTGAAACTGTTACTGTAGAAAGACTTAAAGCGATTTATAAAGAGCTTATATCACAAGGCGTAAACAACATAAATCTTGTAACCCCTACTCACTTTTTAGATGCTATATTAAAATCACTCGACGAGCCTTTAAGTGTTCCTGTAGTTTATAATTGTGGCGGTTATGAAAACATAGAAACTCTCAAAAAATTAGAAGGCAAAATTCAGATTTATATCCCCGATTTAAAATATGCTGATGATAGCTTGGCTTTTAACTATTCTAATGCAAAAAACTACTTTGAAACCGCAACAAATGCAATAAAAGAAATGTTTAGACAAGTTGGCAAATATGAAATTAATGACGAAGGAATTATGCAAAGTGGTATTATAATTCGTCACCTCGTTTTACCAGGACAATTAGAAAACTCAAAAAAGGTCATTGATTGGGTATGTGAAAACTTTAATGATGGTGACATTCTTTTTAGCCTTATGAGTCAATTCACACCAAATGGTGAATGTACTAAAGACGAGCTTCACAGAAGATTGACACAAGAAGAATACGACGAAATCGCAGATTATTTATATGAGTCAGGTATTGAAGATGGCTTTATGCAAGAGCTTTCTTCGGCGAAGGAAGAATATACTCCACCGTTTGATTTAACGGGGGTTAAATAGAATGCAGAATGCTGAGTGCTAAGTTTTGGAAGGCTTTGCCTTGATTTTAGTTGAAAGTTGAAAATTGAAAGTTGAAAGCTAAGGGGCAAAGCCGATTATAATTAGATATTAAGATAAATAAATTTATCCTATCATTTAAAGTTCGATATAGGTATCAACTAAAAATGATAGGATAAACTATTATTTATTCGATTTATAATGCCAACGCAGTTCCGAAATTTTCAACTTTCAACTTTCAATTTTCAACTGATACCGACACACAACTCAGCACTTCTTTTAGTACGTCGATGGCAACTGGCAAATCAGCAAAGAAATCATCAGTTCTTGCTTCAATAGTTAAAGTTTCACAACCAGCTTTTTCTAATGCATTAATGAAGCGTTTATAAATATCATTAACACCATTATCTGCATTTTTATTAGGAAAAATACGGGTTTCAGGCTCTGCGATATGAGCGTGTTTAATTTTACCGACAAAATCGCCTATTCCGTCAATATCGTCTTTATTGTTACAAACGTGGAACAAATCTGCAAGTCCGTAGATATGGCCAAAATCTGCTTTTTCAGCAAAATCAACACCATCTTTTACTGTATGAATCATTGAAGTTTCGCCTATGCTTAACGGTTCAATAACTATATTAACATCATATTTTGAAGCAATCGGTGAAGCAATTTCTTTTAAGAAAACAATCATATCTTCATTAGCTTTTTCAATAGTGTAATTTTCATCAAAGCTTCGTGCTGCACCACTACCGAAAACTACTGATTGAATACCTAAAGCACTGGCTCTTTTTAAACCTTTTTCTAAAAATTCTGCTAATGCTTTTTTGTCTACTTTTTCACCCACAAGCTTTAAATGACCAGGCAAAAAATGGTTTGCCGCAAGTACTGGTAACTGGAGTTTTTCTATATTTTCGCAAAACTCATTAAACTCTTCTTCACTTGCGAGAGCAATATCCGTAAAATCTGTTTCGCCGTAATCTAAGCCAATTTTTTTAGCAAATTCATATTTACTGAAATCGCCCCATCCCAAACAAGCACCTAATTTCATATTTATCAACCTTTCGCATTATTTTAAAGTGAGCATTTCTTCTGCATTTTTAAGCTGTGTTTCGGTAATTTCGCCACCACCTGTAATACGGGCAATTTCGTATTTTCTGCCTTCAAAGTCGAGTGGTGTAACATTTGTGTATGTTTTGCCATCTCTTGCAGATTTTTCAATAAGATAATGATTATCTGCTAAAACTGCTAATTGTGCTAAATGAGTAACACAGATAACCTGTCTGCCAGTTGATACTTCTTTAAGTTTCTGTGCTACTTTTGTAGCAGCTCTGCCACTTACGCCTGTATCAACCTCGTCAAAAATCATTGTACCAATCTGGTCTTTATCTGAAAGCACATTTTTAAGTGATAACATAATTCTTGAAAGCTCACCACCACTCGCAATTTTGGCTATTGGTTTTGGTGGCTCGCCGACATTGGCACTTATCAAAAATTCAACATTATCAACACCATTTTCACAAAGGTCAACCTCTGAAAACTGCACGTTAAACTGAACGCTTGGCATATCTAAAAAGCGTAATTCTTCCATTACGTTTTCTTCGAATATTTTCGCGGTTTCTTTACGTGAAGCAGACAATTTTTCTGCTTGTTTTTGTGCTTTTTCTAAAATAATCTGACGTTTTTCTTTTAACGCTTCTAAATTTTCTTCTGAAGAAGTAAGTGAATTTAATTTTTCTTCTGCTTTAGTTAAAAACTCTAACATTTCTTCTTCAGTTGCACCATATTTTTTGCTTAATCTGTAAAGCAAATCTAATCTTTCTTCGATTAATTCAAGGTCATTTCTTGTATATTCACCACTACCATCATTAAAACGTAGAGTATCTGCAATATCACTTAATTCGTAATAAATGTCATTTAATTTAGTCGATAATTCTTCAGCAGTTTTTGAAAATGCTGAAACCTGTGAAAGTGCCTTTGTTGCACCAGAAACGAGTTCTACCGCTCCAGTAAATCCATCGCCACCTGAAAGTGCACTTTCTGCCGTTTTGAAGCCTTCGCTTATTTTTTCAATATTCTGAATTTCTGTACGTTTTGCTTTTAAATCTTCCCACTCGCCTACTGTAATTTCGGCTTTTGTTAATTCATCTATCTGGAAGGATAATATATCAATCATCCGAGCCTTTTCAGCCTCGTTTGTCATAAGACTTCTTATCTCAGAAGAAACATCACAAAGTTCTTTATATGTAGCTTTATAACCTTCTAAAAGTTCAGTATTTTCTGCTACTGCATCTAAATAACCAATATGAGTTTCACTATCTAAAAGTTCACGGTTATCTTGCTGGCCGTGAATAGAAATAAGTGTCGTGCCGATTTCTCTTAAAGCAGAAACTGATGTGAGTGAATTATTTACTCTACACACGTTTTTATCTGCAGTAATTGTTCTCGTTACTAAAAGAGAATTATCGTCATTTAAAGGTAAACCTAACTCATTTAATTTTTCATTTGTCTTTTCACCAACAAACGAAAACAGCGCCGTAACTTCTGCCTCCGTCTCACCCGTTCTTATAAGCTCACGGGAAGTACGAAAACCAAGCACAGCGTTAATTGAATCGAGTATTATAGATTTACCAGCACCAGTTTCACCAGTAAGCACGTTAAAACCTTTATTAAACTCGATTTCAGCGTTTTCTATTATAGCAATGTTTCTGATTTTTAAAACAGAAAGCATAGTGTTACCGCCTTTTAGTTTTTAATCATTCTTTTAAGTGCAGCTGCAACACCTTGTGCTTCGTCAGTAGTTCTGCAAAGCATAAAGATTGTGTCATCACCCGCAATAGTACCAACTACTTCTGTAACGTTCATTGAGTCAATTGCAGCACAAGCAGCCTGAGCAAGACCAGGAATGCACTTGATAACACAGATGTTACCAGCATAATCAACTTTTAATAATGAGCCTGAGAAAAGTGCGTTGAACATATCTGTATAATTATTAGCATTATTAGTTTCAACAGAATAACGATAAACGCCATTAGGACCTAAGGTTTTTAAGAGTCTTAATTCTTTAACGTCACGTGACACTGTTGCCTGAGTAACGCTGTAACCTCTTTCGAGTAACAACTCTAAAAGCTCATCCTGTGTTGCAACATCTTGTTGTTCGATTAAATCGAGAATTAATTTATGTCTTGTCTTTTTCACTTTTTAACATCCTTCCAGAAAAGTTTTATTTTGTCATTTTCTTATTTAAAATATCGATAAAAGTATCGTTTTTAACTTTAATAAACTCTGCTTTTTTCTCAGAAATTTCTATCTTCACAATAGCATCTGTCGGCACTAAAACAGGCTCTTCACCATCACAGGAAAGCATTGCTTCACCCGAATTATCGTGCTTTATTTCCAAGACTGAATCTGGTCTTAAAACGACCGAACGAGAGAAAAATGAGTGACAGCAAACAGGAGTTATAAGCATACTGTCAATTTGAGGTTCAATAACAGGACCACCCGCAGAAAATGAATACGCAGTAGAGCCTGTTGGTGTTGAAACTATAACGCCATCTGCCGAATAATCCATTAAATGAGCACCATTACAATCTATTGAAAGATTCATAATTCTTACAGTGCCACATCTTGAAACAACGGCATCGTTAAGGCAATTTGAATGATATAAAACTTTACCACCTTTGTCAATAATTGTGGCATTTAACATCATTCTTTTTTCAGTTTTATATTTACCTTCTACAACATCTTTTAAAAGCGAGAGCTCTGTACTCTCAAGACCTGCTAAGTAAGCTAAATTCCCAGCATTAACACATAAAAGTGGTTTGTTTTTTTCGCTTGAAAGCTTTGCCGATTTTATAAATGTGCCATCGCCACCAACTGTGAGAACAATATCACATTCACTGATTGAATTTTCAATATTGCAATAAGTTATGTAATCTGTTTCTCCAAAAAAACTTGAAAACTCTTCACTCAAAAATACGGAAACACCAAGATTTTCGAGTTCTTTCAAAACTTGTTTAGTCACATCAGGGGCATTCTGCCTTGTCATATTAGGGATTAATGCAATTTTCATTTTACTCCCCCTTTTTATCTAATGTTTCGTGAGAGATTCTTGCAAGTTCTTTTGCATACTCAATATATTCTTCACATTCTGTTATTTCGTTTGTTTTCTTTAAGTAAACAAGATACTCAATGTTACCTTCAGGACCTTTAACCGGTGAAAATGAAAGTCCGCAAACTTTAAATTTTTGACTCGCTGCAAAGCCTACAATTTTTTCTATAACCTCTGTGTGAACGTTTACGTCTCTTACAACACCTTTTTTACCGACTTTCTCTCTGCCGGCTTCAAACTGTGGCTTTATAAGACAAACAGCTTCACCATTCATTTTTAAAAGCTCATACATTACAGGCAAAATAATTTTAAGAGAAATAAACGAAACATCAACAGATGCAAAGTCAATTTCTTCAGGGATTTGTTCGTGTGTCACGTAACGGAAATTTGTTCTTTCCATATTAACAACACGCTCGTCACTTCTTAATTTCCAGGCAAGTTGACCATAGCCAACATCAATAGAATAAACTTTTTTTGCACCATTCTGGAGCATACAATCAGTAAATCCACCAGTTGAAGCACCAATATCCATACAAGTGCAGTCAGTTAAATCTATCGGGAATTCCTGCATAGCTTTTTCTAATTTAAGCCCACCACGGCTTACGTATTTTAGTGTACTACCACGAACTTCGACTACATCATCTGGTTTTATATCGCGACCAGCCTTTAACTCTTTCTGGTCATTAACATAAACTATACCTGACATAATTAAAGCCTTGGCTTTTTCTCTGCTTTCGGTAAAGCCTTTTTGGGCGAGATATAAATCGAGTCTTACCTTTTTATCACTCATTTTCATTGACCTTTCCGAAATCTTTTAAAATAACGTTACACATACCATCACAATCCAACTGATATTCGTGTAAAATTTCATTTACTTTACCCTGTTTTACGAAACAGTCAGGGAAAGCAACAAGTTTAAAACGTGGTGCTAAACCATTCTCAAGTATATAACTACCAAAGGTTTCACCAATACCACCATTTTTTACGCCTTCTTCAAAGAAGTAAACCTTCTTTACATTCTCTAATTCTTCGTAAACAGTAGTAGAAATAGGAATAATTTCATTTAATTTAATAATTTTTATACTTATGCCCTTTGATTTTAATTCTTTATATGCCTTTGCAGCTTCTCCGAAAATTCTGCCATAGGTTACAAGAGCGTACTCTGCATTATTATCGCCGTAAATATCGTAAGCGTTACCAGTAATTGTAAAATCTTCAGGACAATAAGGTTCACTACCTCTTGGATACCTTACTACAACTGGAGTTGTTGAATGATAAAGAGCTGAAACAAAATCTTTCTTTAATTCGCTATAATAAGCTGGCGAATAAACAAGAATATTAGGAACACCATTGAACATAGCAGCATCATATATGCCGTTATGAGTTTCGCCATCATCACCAACAATACCAGCTCTGTCAACTGCAATAATCATTTTACCCTGTTGCAAAGCAAAATCGTGCATAATCTGGTCGTAACAGCGTTGTAAAAAAGTTGAGTAAACAACGAAAACTGGAACCATACCATTTTTAGCAAGACCTAAAGCGTATGGAACAGCGTGTTCTTCTGCAATACCAACATCAAAAAATCTATTTTTATACTCTTCTGAGAATTTCTGGAGTCCTGTACCCAAAGACATAGCGGCAGTAATTGCACAAATACGCTTATCTTTTGCCGCCTGATTGTAAAGAAAGTCACCAAACTCTTCTGAAAAATTATCATTAGAAGTTTTTTCTAAACCTTTTTCAACAACAAATGGTGCAACTCCGTGATAATCAGTTGGATTTTCTTCTGCTGGAATATAACCCTTACCTTTTATTGTATTTATATGAAGAAGTACAGGGTGATTTAAGTTTTTCGCACCTTCAAGTGCTTCACAAAGATGCTCAATATTATGACCATCAATAGGCCCCATATAACGAACGCCTAAATCCTCAAAAAGATTACTGCCATAAATAATATTTTTAAGGTCTGTTTTAGCTTTTAAAATTTTATCGGCTAATATTCTACCAATAAATGGAATTTTTGAAATAATTCTTTCTGCAAGAGATTTAATTTGAAAATACTCTTTTGTAGAGCGCATAACAGCAAGTCTTTTAGCGAGATTACCAACGTTTTTTGAAATAGACATACCATTATCGTTAAGAATAATGATAAGATTAGTATCCTTTAAAGCACGTGTATTGTTAAGAGCTTCATAAACAAGACCACCAGTTAATGCACCATCACCCAAAACTGCAATAGCACAATCTTTTTTACCATTAACCTTATTTGCGGCGGCAATACCCATAGCAGTTGAAATTGAAACACTGCTATGACCACTGAAAACAATATCGTGCTCACTCTCATTCGGTCTTGAGAAACCCGAAAGACCATCTTTCTGACGGAGAGTTTTAAATTCTTCGTATCTGCCAGTTAATAGCTTGTGAGTATAAACCTGATGACCTACATCCCAGATAATTTTATCTTGTGGAGAATTGAAAACTCGGTGAAGTGCAATTGTTAATTCAACCGCACCGAGATTCGAAGCTAAGTGACCACCATTTTGTGAAACTGTTGAGACAATAACATCCCTGACCTCCTCAGCAAGTTGAGGAAGCTGCGCTTCGTCGAGATTTTTAACATCGACTGGAGATTTAATTTTCTCTAACAATTCGTGTTTCATAAAATCAATACTCTCTGTTTGCAAGATAGTTTGCATATTCTTTAATAGCCTCGTTATGAGGGAAAACGTCTAAAGCGTTCATTGCTTCATCTGTAAGTTGTTTAACTAATTCTTCACACTTTTCAATGCCAAGAAGTGTCACGTAAGTTGATTTATTATTTTCTTTGTCGCTACCAGTCATTTTACCTAACTTTTCTAAGGAGCTTGTAACGTCTAAAATATCATCTTTTATCTGAAAAGCAAGTCCTAATTTTTCGCCAAAGGTTTTTGCTGAATCAATTAAGTCTTGTGAAGCACCAGCAGCAATACAACCCAAAGCACAGGCAACTGAAATAAGACAACCTGTTTTAAGGCTATCCATAAGCTTTAAATTATCAAAATCAGCATCGGGATTATTTTCGTTACCGATATCAATAATCTGACCGCCAATCATACCACGAGCACCAGCGTAAACTGAAAGTTCGTGTATTGCTTTAATTGCAGTTTCTGTATCATAAAGACCTGCTAAAGACCAAACTGAAATTCTTTCAAATGCGGCAGTTAAAAGTCCGTCACCAGCTAAAAGCGCAATAGCTTCGCCGTAAACTTTGTGATTTGATGGCTTACCACGACGGAAATCGTCGTTATCCATACAAGGTAAATCATCGTGAATTAATGAATAAGTATGAATAAACTCAACTGCTTCTGCCATTGGCATTGCTTTTAAAACATCATCTTTACCACAAGCGTTATAAAAAAGAAGTGTTAAAAGTGGTCTTACTCTTTTACCACCATTTTTCACGCTGTATTCCATTGAGTCAAAAAGAATTTTATACTCAGGAAATGAAGTTTCAAAATATTTATAAAGTTTTTCTTCAATAAGTGAAGAATACTCTTGAATTTTACTATTCATATCATTCACCCTTTATGAGTGTACTAATCTTTTGTTCAGCAGAATCAAGATATTTTGTACATTCACCTATTATTGCTGTTGCTTCTGAAAAAAGTTTTAAACTCTCGTCTATTGAAAGCTTACCATCTTCCAAAAGAGTGGTAATTTCTTCTAATCTCTTTATTGACTTTTCATAATTCTGTTCCATTTTAACTACCTTTCACTTCTGCGAAAAACTCGCCATCCGTAACTCTTATTTTAATATTATCGCCACTTTTAACGTCATTCACGCTCTTTATTGGTAAATCGTTATTATATGAAATTGAATATCCTCGTGAGAGTACATTCAAAGGGCTCAAAGCGTTTAATTTACTTGATAACAATGAAATTTTTGTTTTTTCATCATTTATTTTTAACGTAACAAGATTAACTGCTTTTTCATAAAGATTTGAAAGTTCCTGACGTGAATTTTTAATTTTATTAGCAGGACTTAAAATTGTTACTTGTTTCTGGATATTTTCTACTTTTTCTTTCTCAGATTCAACAAGATTTCTCATTAAAACTGACAAATGTTGCTTTAACCCTAACAAATCTGATTTTAGTTCAAATATATCAGGTACTGCTAATTCTGCTGCAGCTGATGGAGTTGGTGCTCTTAAATCTGCGACAAAATCTGCAATTGTAAAATCTGTTTCGTGACCAACTGCTGAAATAACAGGAATTTGTGACTGGAATATAGCACGTGCTACAATCTCCTCGTTAAATGCCCATAAATCTTCTAATGAGCCACCACCCCTGCCGACAATTAACACATCAGCTGCATTCTGTTCATTAAAAAGCTTAATAGCTTTTGCAATTTCAGGAGCAGCCGAAGCCCCTTGAACTGCAACGGGACAGAAAACAATTTCTGCTACTGGATAACGTCTTTTTAAAACAGAAAAAATATCACGGACTGCCGCACCATCTGGTGCAGTCATAACACCAATTTTTTCTGGAAATTGTGGTATGGGCTTTTTATGTTCTGTACTAAAAAGACCTTCATTTTGGAGTTTTTCTTTTAATTGTTCATATGCTAAATTCAATGCACCTACGCCATCAGGTTGCATATCCGTAATATAAAGCTGGTAACTGCCATCTTTATTATAAAGCGACACACTACCAAAAATGATTACCTTCATTCCATTCTCTGGAACAAATTTAAGGCGCGAAGCATAGGACGAAAACATTACTGCTTTTATTGCTCCACCTTCATCTTTAATAGTCATATACATATGACCACTGTAATGATTCTTGAAGTTGGAAATTTCACCTGTTACAAAAACATTTTTTAAATTCTCGTCATTATCTAATATTCTTTTTACGTAATTGTTGAGCTCTGTTACTGAAAACACAGTTGGTGAAACAGAATACATTCACTTACCTACTTTATTTTTCATAATTTAGTTTTGTAAGAACAGCAATTCCAGCCGCATTATCACAAGAAAATTCGGGCTCGGCAAAGAAAGCTGAAAAACGAGAAGTAATAATTTCACGAATAATTGAATTTGACATTACACCACCAGCAAAAACAAGTGGTAATTCGCCATACTCCGAGAAAATGTTTTTTACCATTTCTGATAAAGTATCGGCAACATAAGTCAAAAGAAATTTAGCGGTATCTTCATTACTTTCGCCATTCTCTATCATTTTTAAGCATTTATTTTCAAGACCTGAAAGTGAGCAATCGCCGTCATAAAGCTTAATTTTATTTTTGAATATTTTTTCACTTTTTAGTGCTAATTTTTCTAATTCTTTGCCACACGGAAACAAGAACCCCATCTTCACGCCGATTCTATCTACAGCCTGACCTGCTTTTAAATCATTTGAAGAAGCAACAGGTGTAATTTTAAGCGTATTATTTTCTGCTTCACAAAGAACGGCATCGGTAGTGCCACCTGAAACGTGAAAAGCTATAAATTTACTATTAAAAAGTTCAGTTTTATTTGCAGAATAAAGAGCCGCAGCAATATGACCTTGTTGGTGAGAAAATTTAAAAAGCGGAACCTTTAAAGCACTCGATAGAGAAGTTCCAACACTCTCACCGACTAAAAAGCACGGCATATAAGAGCCTTTTTCTGTAGTAGGAGTTACTGAAACACCTATTGCAGTTATCGGTTCTGAAACGTCTTTTAACAATTCTTCTAAAAGTTCAGGGTACGCTTTGGTGTGATGAAAAACAGCATCGCTTTGCCTTATTCCTCTTTCGCCCTCTTTAACAGGTAACAAGCGTTTTTTCTGAATAACTTTATTCTCATCATCAATTAAAGCTACAGAAGTTGTGTAGTTACTTGTATCAATTCCTAAAAACAAACTCATTACTTAATCTTTTTCACAATTGCAGATAAAACACCATTTATATATGATGCATCTTCTGGTGAGCCATATGTTTTTGCAATCTCAACAGCTTCATTAACGCTTACATTAGTTGGAACTTCTTCGTTAAAAAGAATTTCGCCAACTGCAAGACGTAAAACTGCAAGTGAAACCTTTGGGAGACGTTGTAAAGTCCATCCTACCAAGTTTTCTGTAATAACTTCATCGATTTTAGTTATATTTTCTTCAACTGCTTTTAAAAGTGTAGAAGCAAAGCCATTCACTTTAACTAAACCACATTCTTCTGCATTTTCAATAATCTCCTGAAACGTTGCAGTTTCGTTAAAGCTTTTTTCAAAAATTACTGCAAAAGCCTGTTCTCTTGCTTCGTGTCTTGTCATAACCCGCACCTCGCCAATTTAATTGCTTTATTATATCATATAAAAACATTTTTATCAATAAATTAATGCATAAAAATACATTAAAAATATTATAAAAATCAACAAAATTTATTTAACAAAACAACAAAAAAGAGTGGGCACTAAAACCCACTCTTCTCTCATTTTAAATTAATAAACAAAATCAGTATAAACTGCAGTATCTGTAACAGTACCTACAGCTTGTTGGTCAGGCATAATTGAAATGCCTAAACTACCAAGACCCATGTGGAAATCATAATCAACAACACAATCATACTGAACTGTTTGAGTTACAGAAACTATCTTACCAGTTTTTGGCATATAAATAATTTCCAAAGTACAATCGTGATATAAAAGATTAACATCTTTGATAGAAATCAACGGACTCTGACGAGCAACAAGTTTTTGTTTAATATTTTCCTTATCGACTACAGGGAACATTGAGCTTGTGTGACTTGAAGGTTTGCTTTCATCTGCAGGGGTAACTGCTGGATTTTCCTCATTTCGAAGAACAATAGTGATTTTCACAGAACCATCACTTTGATTTTCCTTCTCAACTCTTCTAATTGCTTCAGAAGCATTTTTCTCTTCAAGAAGACAAGCAAAATTTTCGTTTTCTATCAAGAAAAGAGTCATATCTGAAAGCTTTGGTGAAACAAATGGTGCCGCTTCTGCATCTGCCTGACTAATGAAGTAACCAGGATAATTCTTTTCAACGGTACCTAAAACCATTTCAGCATTTTTATCTTTTTCCATTGTTCTGTATTGAATCTTGGTAAAACCAGGTTTAATTGTGTTTGCGGAGTTAACAACATTTTTATATGTTTTTAAAACAGCTTTTTTCTCCTTAATCATCTCTTTTGAGTCTGTTAAAGGTTCTGTTGTGGTTGGCTTTGTAGTTTCAGGCGCCTTTGTGGTTTCCGGAGCTTTTGTAGTTTCTGGAGCCTTAGTAGTATCAGGAGCTTTTGTTGTATCGGGCGCCTTAGTTGTTGTAGGTGCTGCTGTAGTTGCAGGAGCAGTTGTACCCTGAACATCGATACTTGCAGAAGTAGTTTCAGGAACAAAAACATCAACAATATTGTCAATTATGTTGTTCTGATTATTCTGGTTGTTCTGAGCGTTGCTTTGTTGAATAGCTGACGCTCTTGCTCTTAATGCACCAGGAATTGCAGTAAGTCTTAAAATACTTGAAGAGAACATTGTAAACACAAGACTGCAAACAAACATTACAACAAGTGCTTTAAATACACCAGAAGAAGTAAAGCCTTTAACAGCTGCTTCAAACTGTGCTCTTTCTTCAGGAGACTGAACCTTTTTCTCCTTAACCTTCTTTTCTTTTTTTACTTTAGGTGCTTTTTCCTTTTTGATTTTTTCTTTCTTCATAAAAAGCGTAACCCCTTTCAAAACACAATGAGTCATCATAATTAAAGTTATTTTACACAATTTCTGACGAAATGTCAACAAAAATATTATATTATATATAATACAATAATTTTTGTTAAAAATAGCAAAAGTTGACACATATAATTTAGCAATAATAAACATTGAAAGAATCTGCTAAAATTTGTATAATACTTTAGTAAGATTGTATTACTATGTATTAATGCAATCCATCCAATGCAAAGGAGATAAATTTATGAAATCACGCAAAATGACAAAATTACTCGCTGTGGTTCTCGCTCTTACACTCCTCTTTTCAAGTGTAGGTGCAGTTACAGCAAGTGCAGCTTCAGTTACTGCACCAATGACACTTGAAGCGGGTGCCGGTAACATTTTAACAAGCTTTCTTGACACACTTTTAAGAATTGTGTTTGACTGGTTCGCTGGTATATTCCCTAACGGACCTGGATTTGTTGACAAAGGCACAAATAGCGAGTCTCTTAAAGCCGACAACTTCTATGCAGGTACTTCAGGCAAGTTCAACACTTCGGCTGATGCAGATGCAAAATGGTATTTAGGTTACTCTAACAAGAGCCTTGTTCCTGATGACGTTACTAATGGTGAATATTACATCGGTGGTTATATCGCTCCTGAAAATGCATTCACAAACGTTGTTGAAGGCGTTATTGACGATATGAAAGTTAGATGTATCGCTCTTAAAGACGGTGCTAACGGTGAAACAGTTCTCTTTGGTACTATCGACTGTATCGGTATTACAAATGGTGATATCCGTGACATCCGTGAGTTACTTAAAGAATTTGCAAAAGCAAATAACATTGTTTCAATAAACATTGCTTCTACTCACTGCCACAGCTGTATTGATACTGAAGGTCTTTGGACTAACAACTTAGTTAAGCTTCTTCAGAATGGTATTAACAGTGGTACACAAAATGGCAACGAATTACAACAAGGTACTAACCCTAAATATATGGCATTCCTTAAAGATAAGGTTGCTGAAGCTTTAATTGAAGCTTATGAAGATATGAAGCCAGGTACTCTTACTTATGCTCAGAAAGATATCGGTGAAGAATACTTCAACAACAAAAACAGACCTACTTCTGACACTATTATGTCTGAACTTTCAAGATTTGTTTTCACTCCTGATAACACAAAATATCGCCCAACAATGATTATCAGCATTGCTGCTCACCCTGACGTTGCAGGTCTTCCTACAGCATCTAACTCAGGTAGAGAAATCACTGGTGACTATGTTTACTACACAGGCGAATTACTTGACAAAGCAGGTTACAACTTTATGTTCTTTAACGGTGCTATTGCAGGTATTTATATGAGCCGTGGTATTACTGGTGACGGTGTTGATACTCCTAAGAGATATCACGAATCAATGAGATATGGTCACGAAATTGCAAGACTTGCTCTTGCTTTAACAATGACAGAAGAAGAAATCGAGGCAAACCCACTTCTTAACTGTGCTGAAGAAGTTGCATTATATGGTATGGGTGAAGTTGGTGAAAAAGCTGGTCCATATACTCTTTGGTATAAAGATTACAGTTACACAACTGATTTTGATGTTGACGGTAATGAAATTGAAGTAATTTCTGCTATTGACCCTTGGGTGCCAGTTTCAGAAACAGAAGTTGAACCTTACCTCAACTTAGCTCTCAAACGTGTTGAAGTGCCTGTTTCTAATGACCTTATTGGTGCTATGGGTAAACTCAATATGGCAAACTACGATGTTCTCGTTTCTACAAACGAACACGGCAAAACAGTTTATTCTACATACACTGAAATCGGTTACATTGAATTCGGTAGCGCATTTAAGGCTGTTATGCTTCCTGGTGAAATCTGTCAGGACCTTATCGTTGGTGGTTCTTCAGTAGATATGGGTGTTAACGGCACTTCATTTGAAGCTCCACTCGTTTGCGATATTTTTGGCGATGGTACAATGTGCTTTGGTATTATGAATGATGCTATTGGTTACGTTGTTCCAGATAATGACTACACAATGGGCGACCCTGCAAACCACTACCACGAACTTATTTCTCTTGGTCAGTATGTTGCTTCAAGCCTTATGAATGGTCTCCAAGAACTCAAAAACGAAATTGATGCAAGATAAGTAAAATAATTAATGGGTACAATCGTGTTAATGATTGTACCCTATTTTATAGGAGTGTTTATTATGTTAAAAGTTGGTGTTGTTGGTGTCGGTGGCATCAGTGGTGCTCATATTCCAGCGTGGGAAGAAATTAAAGAAGTAGAATTAGTTGCTCTTTGCGATATAAGACAAGAGCGTTTAGATAACTACCCTTCTAAACGTCATTATAACGATTTTAAAGAGATGCTTGAAAAAGAGGAATTGGATATTCTTGATATTTGTCTTCCTACATATCTTCACGCTGATTACGCTATAATGGCGATGGAAAAAGGTATTAACGTTATTTGCGAAAAGCCAATTTCTTTAAAAGAAGAAGACGTTGAGAGAGTTTACTCTACTGCTAAGAAAAATAACGTTGAATTTATGATTGCACAAGTATTAAGATTCTGGCCTGAATATGAATTACTTAAAGAAATTTTTGACACACAGAAATATGGTAAGCTTCTTTCTGGTACAATGACAAGACTTGGTTGCTACCCTAAATGGAGTTGGGACGGCTGGATGATGGATGAAAAGAGAAGCGGTCTTACACCTTTCGATTTACACATTCACGACCTTGACTTTATGGTTTACACTTTTGGTGCACCTAAAAAGGTTGCTCACCAATACCGTTCAAAGAGACCTGACCAGGATTTTATAAGCGTTACTTATGATTTTGGCGATTTCTCTATAAATTCAGAAGCATCATGGTACGCTACAAGCTACCCTTTCACTGCTGAATTTCGTTTCCAGTTTGAAGATGCTTTAGTTTCTAACGAAAATGGTAAAATGCAGATTTTCTTAAGAGATGGTAAAATAGACCTTTCAGAAGATGCTGAAGGCGATACTGGTGATATCAACTTACCAAAGAGCGACGCGTATGCAAACGAAATCAAATACTTCCTTGATTGTGTGATTAACGACAAGGATGTTGAGAAGGTTAAAGACCACGAGCTTTTAACTGTGCTTAAGATTTTGAATAGCCTTTAAAGAAGTGCTGAGTGATGAGTGAAAAGTGATGAGTTGTAGGGCTACGCCGTAATTATAATTATTTGTTGCAACAGTTAATTTATCTTTTCATTTTTACTGACTATATATAAAAAATTTAATATTTAAACTATAAATTACGCAATAAAAATTCTATCATTTAAAGTTATCATAAACTAAAAATGATAGAATTTTGTTATTTTTATTCAATATAATTACAATCAAGCCGAAGGCTTCCGAAACTCAGCACTCAGCACTCAACACTTTGCACTCAGTACTTTATTTCTGCCCATAATAAGCATTTGTGCCGTGTTTACGAAGATAATGCTTATTAAGTAAATTTTGGCTTATTCTTGCAACATCAGGGTTAATAAGAAGTGTATTAAAATTCATATTTGCTACTTCTTCAAGAACAACTGCATTATGTACTGCATTAAAGCAATCTGTACCCCAAGAGAATGGGCCGTGATTTTTAACGAGCACACCAGGAATATCGTCAGGGTTAATATCTTTATTATTAAATGTTTCAACAATTACATTGCCTGTTTCTGCTTCGTATTCGCCTTTTATTTCTGCACCAGTCATTTCTCTTGTGCAAGGAATTTCACCATAGAAATAGTCAGAATGAGTTGTGCCTAAAGGCGTAATACCCTTCCCCGCCTGAGCGAATGAAGTTGCCATTCTGCTATGTGTATGGACAATGCCACCGATATTTTTAAAACTTCTGTAAAGCACCAAATGAGTTGGTGTATCGCTCGATGGGTTTTTATCGCCTTCTACAACCTTACCAGTATCAAGGTCAACAACTACCATATCCTCAGGTGTCATAGTGTCATATTCAACACCAGATGGCTTTATTACAACAAGATTTTTTTCTCTGTCAATCCCTGAAACGTTACCCCATGTAAACGTTACAAGGTTATATTTTGGCAAAAGCATATTTGCTTCATATACTTGTTTCTTTAATTCTTCTAACATTTTATCACCTTATTTTGCTATTACATCGAGCATTTTTAAATTCTGTTCAAACGTTACTAAATCTGTATTTTCATCAATTACAACAAGCTCTGTATCTGTAAACTTTGCAAAGAGTCTTATATCATCAACAGTAAGACAAGTTGAAACAACTGCGTGGTGAGCTCCACCAGCATAAATCCACGCTGCTGCACCTGTTTTAAAATCTGGTTTTAACTTCCACATAAGTCTTGCTACAGGTAATTTTGGCATTTCTTGTGGCTGTTTTACGAGTTCAATTTTTGCACAGATAAGTCTGAAGCGATTACCCATATCAACTAAAGAAACTGCTATACCCTCACCTTTTATACCGTCAAACACGAGTCTTGCTGGTGCTTCTTTGCCACCGATTGAAAGTGGGTGAACCTGAATTTTAGGTTTAGTTTCTGCAAACACTGGCGAAACCTCTAACATATGAGAAGCAAGTTCTAATTCTTCGCCATCTGTTAAATCGTAAGTATAGTCTTCTGTGAAGCCTGTTGCACCATTTCTGCCCTCTGCCATTTTAGAGAGCACTGCACCTAAAGCAGAAGTTTTATAGTCGCCCTCAGGACCAAAGCCTACGCCATTTTTCATAATGTTTTGTACTGCAAGACCTGGTAACTGACTGAGTCCGTGCAAATCTTCAAAAGTATCTGTAAAAGCACTTATATTATTTTTCTTAAGGAATTTTTCGAGTGCTACTTCATATTTTGCCTGTTCTTTAACTGAATCAAGATTATCAGTATCCATTACATATAAAGAGTTATATTCATTGAGTTTAGCCTCAATTTCAGAGTCGGTTACTTCACTAATAATATTAACTAAATCGCCAATTCCGTAGTAATTTACGTTCCAGCCAAAATGAATTTCACTCTCTACCCTGTCACCATCGGTAACTGCAACGTCTCGCATATTGTTACCAAACATAGCAACTCGCATTCCTTTTGAAAAATCTATAGTTTTGGCAACGCTTGCGAATGCTCTAATTTTTTCAATTACACTCTCGTTTTTGTAGTAACCTACAACCACTTCACGATTGATATTAAGACGAGTACAAATAAAACCAAATTCTCTGTCACCATGAGCTGACTGGTTAAGGTTCATAAAATCCATATCAATTGTTGAATATGGTAATTTTTCATTATACTGAGTATGTAAATGAAGCATTGGTTTTTGTAAAGACTGTAACGCTCTTATCCACATTTTTGCAGGTGAAAACGTGTGCATCCACATAATAACGCCAACACATTCTTTATCGCTATTAACAGTAGCACAAGCGTCAAACGCTTCAGTTGAATTTCTTATAATTGGCAAAGGCTTAACTTCAACTGTATCGCTTAACTTTTCATTTAAAAATGAAGCCATTTCAAAGCCGTCTTTCTGCGCTTGTTTTAAGGTTTCATCACCATATAAATCCTGACTACCGATTAAAAAATAAAGTCTTTTCATAAACAAAACTCCTTTGTTTAAATTACTTAATTTATTGTAACAGATTAAACTTAAAATGTCTATAAAAGAATTGTAATAATTGAATTTCTGTGATATAATTTAATGTAATGATAATAGAAATGGGGTTTTATTATGTTAAGATACACAATCGAAGGAGAAAATTTACCTGTTGTTATTTGCTACCCTGAGGCTAATCAGACTGTTTTGTCAGAAACAGGTGCTATGAGCTGGATGAGTCCTAATATCAGAATGGATACAAATTCAGGTGGCGGAATTAAAAAGGCTTTAGGCAGAATGTTTGCTGGTGAATCACTCTTTATGAATGAATTTACTGCACAAGGCGGTATGGGAACCGTTGCTTTCGCTTCAAGCTTCCCTGGTTCAATTATTCCTTACGAGGTTTCACCAGGCAACTCAATTATTGTACAAAAGCACAGCTTTTTAGCTATGGAAAAAGGTCTTGACCTTTCTATTTATTTCCAAAAGAAGTTAGGCAAAGGTCTTTTTGGTGGCGAAGGCTTTGTAATGAACAAAATAAGCGGTAGCGGTTTAGTTTTCATTGAAATTGACGGTTACTGCAAAGAATACACTTTAGAAGCAAACGAAAGTATTATTGTAGATACTGGTTATTTAGCAGCTATGAGCGAAAGTTGCACAATGGATATTGAAGCAGTACAAGGTGCAAAAAACATCTTTTTAGGTGGAATGGGTCTTTTCCACACAAAAGTTACTGGTCCTGGTAAGGTTTATTTACAGACTATGCCTATTATTAAAACTGCAAAAGCTATTGAGCCTTATATTACTTTCCCTACTAATACTGATGGTGGTAATGGAATCAACATTCGCTTAGGTGAATAATAAAAAAACTGAAAGGAGAATTTTATGCAACCATTAATAAGCGTAATAGTAGCAACATATAAGCACGACGATATGTTATTAAGGGCATTAAATTCCCTTGCAAGTCAGACTTATAAAAATTTTGAGATTATTGTTGTCGATGATAATGCCAATGATGAGTACAACTCGCGTGTAAATGATGTAATCACAAGATTCAGACAAGAAAATGAAAATATAAAATTAAATTATATTGTAAACAAAACAAATCTTGGTTCTGCAAAAACAAGAAATGTCGGTATTGATGCATCAAATGGTGAATATGTTACATTCCTTGATGATGACGACCTTTATTTACCAGAAAATTTAGAAAAGCAAGTTGAAAACATGCTAAAAACTGGTGCTGATTACGGTCTCACTGATATAATACTTTATTATGATGATGAAAGTCTTTGCGAGCAAAGAATAAGAAACTATATTAAATCTTACAAAAAAGAAGATTTAATTCGTTATCATTTAAGGTATCATTTATCTGGCACAGACACGCTTATTTTCAAAAAAGATTACATTGAAAAAATCGGCAAATTTGGTAATATTGATTTTGGTGACGAATTTTTGTTGATGCTTAAGGCTATTGAAAACGATGGTAAATTCACATATTTACCAGGTTGTTATATAAGAGCATATATACATCGTGGTGAAGTCGGACTTTCTAATGGTGAAAGCAAAATCAATGGTGAAAACACTGTTTTTGAAATAAGAAAAAAATATTTTGGCTATCTCTCAAAAGATGACCAGAAATTTGTAATTACAAGGCATTTTTTGGTTTTGGCTTTTGCTGAATTCAGAAGAAGAAAATACTTTAAAGCAGCATATAATGGTGTGAGAGCATTTTTTGTTTCACCTGTTAACTTCTTAAGGCACATTAAGGAGCGCAAGGTATGAGAGTAGAAGTTTTAGTTTCAACTATGCACCAGAAAAACTGTGATTTTCTTAAAAAAATGAATATTAAGAGAAATACCGTTGTTATAAATCAGACAAATTGTGATAACGGTTTGGAAGAGGTTGAATTTAAAGATAGCATTAAATTTATCTCGACAAACTCACGTGGCGTTGCAAGAAGCAGAAATATGGCTTTAATGTATGGTGCAACTGCTGATATTTGTATTTTAGCAGATGACGATATGCAATTTTCAGATGATTATGAAAAAATTGCAACCACAGTCTTCCAGAAATATAATGCAGATATTATTATTTTTAATCTTATTGAAGATAAAGATGAATTAAACAGAAAAAATGAAACTGTTAAAAAAATTAATATTTTTAACTATATGAATTATGGTGCTGCGAGAATCACTTTTAAAAACAAAGCGATTAAAAAAAATAACATTTTATTTAAAGAATCCTTTAATGGTAATGCACTCCCCACTTGTGGCGAAGACACATTATTTTTAAGAGAAGCTCTAAAGAATGGTTTAAAAATAATAGCTGTTCCAGAAGCGCTTGCCAAACTTCAATCAACAAGAGAATCCACTTGGTTTAAGGGTTACACAAAAGAGTATTTCTTTGATAAAGGTGTTGTTTTAGGAATTGCACACCCTTTACTTTCAATACCATTCGCATTGTTTTTGGTGTTAAAACACAAGGAATACAGCGAAAGTGGTTTTAGTAAATTAAAGATTTGCAAAGAAATTTTAAAAGGAATTTTATTTGTAGCAAAAAGTAGGCTTTAATATGAAAAATAATTTAACAAAGCGTTGGTTTTACCTTTTTACCGGTGTTTTCACAATGCTTTTTTCGGGTGTGCTTTATGCCTGGTCAATTTTAAAAATACCATTTAAAGAAGATTTTGGGTTTAGCGATTCAACTCTCGCTTTTAACTTTACTTTAACAATGTGTTTTTTCTGCCTTGGTGCTTTCTTTGGTAGTTTAATATGTAAAAAAGCGGGACCTAAAATCACGCTTATAATTTCGGGATTATTAGTTGGCGTAGGTTTTACCATAACCGGATTTTTAAACGAAGCAACACCCCACGCTTTACTTTATATAACTTACGCTGTTCTGGCTGGTTCGGGCATTGGTATTGCTTACAACGTAGTTGTTTCAACTGTTTGTAGTTGGTTTCCTGATAAAAAAGGACTCTGCGCTGGCGCTCTTATGATGGGATTTGGTGTCAGCACGTTACTTTTAGGAAACATTATAAGCATACTTTTTGAAAACGAGAATTTCGGTTTCAGTAAAGCATACATAACACTTGGTGTGGTAATTGGTGTTGTAATTATTCTTGCAGGGTTAATTCTTAAAAGACCTTCCGGTGACGTTCAGTTCCCCACACCAAAGATTAAAAAAATTGCTTCTAAAGAGAAGTTTGAAACAAAAGATTATACTACAAAAGAAATGCTTAAAAGTTTTACTTTCTGGAGAGCATTCGTTTGTATGGCATTTATAACCGCTGTTGGTAACACGGTTATTAGTTTCGCGAGAGATTTAATGCTTTCGGTTGATGCCGTGCCAACTCTTGCGACTACGTTAGTTGGTGTGCTTTCTGTTTTTAACGGCATTGGCAGAATAATTACCGGTGCATTTTACGATTCATTAGGCAGAAGAATTACTATGATTTCGGCAAACGTTTTAACGATTGTAGCGGCTGCTGTAACACTTATTGGCGTTATAATTCATTCGTTACCACTCTGCATTGTTGGTCTTTGCCTTACTGGAATTTCTTACGGTTCTTGCCCTACCGTTACTTCTGCTTTTTCTGCCTCATTTTACGGACAGAAATATTTTTCAACAAATTATAGTATAACGAACTTTAATTTAATTGTTGCTTCATTTATTGCAACATTCAGTAACTCTTTACTTATTTCAACCGGTAGCTATATAGCACCGTTTATATTATTACTTATTTTAGCAGTCAGTGCTATGGGGCTTAATTTAAGCATTAAAAGACCATAGATAAAAAACATAGGAGACAATAACAATGGCACAAATAAAAATACCACCATATAACTGGTTTATAAATAAAAGTGATAACAAGCCTGTTACAAACGTTTACACTGGGTCTTGTGATACAGAAGCAAAAAAAGGTACAACTCACAAAACAACGTTTAATTATAAAGTTTACGTTGTTGACGTTGGTACAGAAACCGAAAAATTTGTTGCAGAGTGTTACTCAATAACGTCTTTAAACGACGGATATAAAAAAGAAGAAATCGGCACTAAAGACGCCACTTGTTCAGATGACGGATTAATTGTGCTTAACGAGTGGTTAAATGAAGAGCATAATAAATTCTTAGAAAACTGATAAAAGAACTGAGTATTTTTTTAATTACTCAGTTCTTTTATGTACTCAGTTAAGTTATTCCAATTATTAATTACAAGATATTCTTTGTTATTTGAGTTTATTTCCCAACTAAATGGCTTGAGTTCAGTCACTTTTAATAAAACAGTTGAAAGACCTGCATTACTACCACCATCTACGTCGGGTATTTTACCATCGCCACAATACCAACACTCTTCCACTGAAAGACCTGCAAAGTTTACTGCACATTCAAAAATATCTTTACAAGGTTTACAAAACAGAATATCGGCACTGGTTAAAATAAACTCGAAATTAGAAGACGGAATCCAATGCTTTAAAGCAAGTGCAAGACTTTCGCCACTCATCATATTATTGCTTATAACTGCAGTGCGGATGTTTAATTTTTTTAGTGCTTCTAAAAGCTCGGGAACGCCATCTATAACAGTTCTGGTAGAATTAAACCGGTCAAAAATTCCTTCTTGTTCTATAACAGGAAGATTTATTTTTAAGCCTTCTTTCATTGTAGCGTATTTTATAACTGCGGATAACGGAACGTCGAGTGCAACACCTGATTTTGACTTAAAGCCTTCGGTTTCTGCTAAAAATTCATCCCAGTGAGATGCTAATTTTTCGGCAGTTGTAACGTCAGGGTTTTCTGCTCTTTGTAACAGTGCTTTAAAGCCATCTGCAGCATTACATTTACCATCATTAAAAAGTGTTCCGCCAACGTCAAAAAGTATCATTTTTGGTTTTTTATAAGACATAATTTCACCTGTTTACATTATTTCATTTGCATAAGGAATGGATTTTGAAGCACCCTCTCTGCTCACAGTTATTGCAGCTGCTTTTGTTGCAAATAAAACTGCATTTTCTAAAGTTTCGTTTTGCGAAAGCTTTGAAACAAGTGCACCAACGAATGTATCACCTGCTGAAGTTGTATCTACAACGTTTGTTTTTATGGCAGATTTAAAAACAATTTCATTTTCAACACTATATGCACAACCACGCTCGCCAAGTGTTATAATTATATTTTTAACACCCATTTGTTTTAATTTTAAAATTGCTTTTTGGGTGCTTTCTTCATCACTTGGGTAAATGCCCGTTAAATCGTGTGCTTCGTGTTCATTTGGAATAACAAAATCTATCTTTGAAAACACTTCATTGGGTAATTCTTTATATGGTGCGGGGTTAAGAATTATTTTTGTGCACGATTTATTTGCTATTTCGCATACTTTTAAAACAGTCTCTACAGGAATCTCTAACTGCATAACACAATATTCACACTCTGCTATTAAATCGCTATAACTCTCAATAACTTCTGGTGTGAGTTCTGCATTTGCCCCAGCATCAAGAATAATAAAATTATTGCCATCTACAACAGTAATCATTGCAATTCCTGTTGGTGCTTCTTTTGTTTTGAACCCTTTAAAATCAACGTTGCTATTATATAATTCGTTAAGTAGTAATTCACCGTTAGAATCTTCACCTACTACACCTAAAAACGAAACGTCGCCACCTAATTTTGCAATAGCAACTGCCTGATTTAAGCCTTTACCACCAGCGTTAATTTGAAAATTGCTACCAGTAAGAGTTTCGCCCAAATTTGGCATTTGGGGTGAATGTATAACTAAATCAGCATTCATACTGCCTATAACAATGATTTTTTCTGACATTCGCTAAATCTCCTTTAATAATGTTAGTCTATTAATTATCCAATCTATATGTTTTGATTGTTTCACTTGATTTGGTTAAGTGAGATGTAATAAAGCAGAACCATGTACTATCTGAACTTTGGTCTTCAAAACGTATCCATTTGCCATTTTCATCCATATAATAAGATGAAACCCTGAAATTATTGTTATTAACTTCTATTGTTGTTTTAATTGTGCGATTTACTCTGTTTGCAATATAGTCAATAATATTGTTTTCAAAATCTTCAAGGTTGTCGAAATCCCACTCTTGCCACGAAACCTCGTCATCAACTGAAGCGTACAAATATTTTTTGCCATTATATTTTTGTGTGCAGATTTCAAGCATCAATTCCATATTGTCCCTTGAGCCTGCAAAAGCGACAGTAAAATCATCATAATTTATAAACTTATCAATGCTACATCTTTGACTGACAGCTTGCTTTATTCTTGAAACACAATCTTTTTCCCTTTGGATATCCTCTTCAAAAGTTTTTGTTGAATAAAAGGATTTAAATAATGACATATGCTTCACCTCACTTAATTTATAATATCATAATCAATTTAAAAAGTAAATTAGCACAGTATATTTTCCCTCAAATCACAAATACTAACAACATAATTTGATATTAAGGAGAAGATATATATGAAAGCGACAGGAATTGTCAGAAGAATTGATGATTTAGGCAGAGTTGTTATTCCTAAAGAAATCAGAAGAACGTTAAGAATCCGTGAAGGTGACCCATTGGAAATTTTTACCGCAAGTGATGGTGAGGTTATATTTAAAAAATACTCACCTATGGGTGAAATTTCAGAATTTTCTGGTCAATACTCAGAGGTTTTAAGCAGAACTTCTGGTATGGGTGTATTAATTACAGACCGTGACCACGTTGTTTCTGTTTCTGGTCTTTCTAAAAAAGATTTTATTGAGAAAAGAATATCTAAAGAATTAGAAGATATTATGGAAAACAGAATTAATTTCACTAAATCAGGAACAGAAAAACCACTCTACCCTATTGAAAGTTCTGATTTGGAGGCTGCTATTGCCTTCCCTATTATTGCTGCCGGTGATATTTCAGGTGCAGTTATTTTTGTAGCAGACAGCACTAAAAAACAAGTAACAGAAACCGAGATTAAATTAGCACAGGTTGCAGCTTCATTTTTAGGCAAACAAATGGAAGAATAACGTGTAAAAATTTACTCTTTCAAACTGTGCATAAATAACAAACTTTTGGTAATCGTCTTTATTTAATTGATTTAAAACACACCTTGTGGTAGAATTAATGTGTATGGGGTTATTTCTTATATTCCACACAAGTAATTCTATCACAAGGAGTTTTTTATGACTTCACGAGAAGAAAGAACTGAAAAGCTTGCAACGAATTTAGAGATTTTTGTAAGCCACGCACACATATTCACTTCTGATGCTATTCTCTTGGCAGATTTTTGTAAACCAAGGCATAAAGACAAATGCTGCGACCTTGGTACTGGTAACGGAATCATTCCGCTTTTATGGTTAAGAGATTTTAAACCTAAAGAAGTCTTTGGGGTTGAATTAAGTGAAAGTGCCATTGAGCTTTTCAAAAAGACACTTAAACACAATAATATTGAAGATAAAGTTAATTTATATCACTTGGATTTAAAGAAAATTAAAGGCGTTTTGCCTAATGAATATTTTGACGTTGTCAGTATTAACCCACCATATAAAAAGGTTGGAACAGGCATTGTAAACGAGGGTGAAGATTACAAAAACGCTCGTCACGAGTTTAACTGTACTCTTTATGATGCTGCAAAGGCTGCAAATTATCTATTAAAATTTGGTGGCAGATATTGCATGTGTCAGCGACCTGAAAGACTCCCCGAGATGTTCGATGCTATGAAAAAAAATAAAATCGAACCTAAAAATATGAGAGAAGTCATTCAAAGAAAAGGTAAAGAGCCGAGTCTCATTTTGCTTGAGGGTAAAAAAGGTGCTATGGAAGGCTTCAGAATTATGCCTCCCCTTTATATTGAAGATGATAATGGTAATTATTCAGAAGAAGCAGATGATCTTTTTAATGCTTATAAAACAAAAGAATTTTAATACATAAAGAAGGTTTTATTATGAATTACGATGTTGTTATTGTTGGTGCAGGTCCTGCAGGTATTTTTACTGCATTAGAGCTTATTAAACTCGGAAGCGATAAAAAAATTATTATTATAGAAAAAGGTCAACCAGTTGAAAAACGTAGTTGCCCTAAATCGAAAACTCAACAATGTGTAAACTGTAAGCCTTATTGTCATATTACAACTGGCTTTTCAGGTGCTGGTGCATTCTCTGATGGTAAACTCTCATTAAGCTACGAGGTTGGTGGTGATTTACCTACACTTATCGGTGAGCTTTACGCTCAGGATTTAATTAACTACACAGATAAAATTTACCTTGAATTTGGTGCTGATGAACACATTGAAGGTATTAATGCAAGTGAAGAGGTTAAAGAAATAAGAAAAAGAGCAATTCAAGCTGGTTTAAAGCTTGTTGACTGCCCGATTCGTCATTTAGGCACTGAAAAAGCACAGACTCTTTACTACGAAATTGAAAAATATCTTCAGAACAATGGCGTAGAAATGATATTTGGCTATGAATGTACTGATATTGAGATCACTGATGGAAAATGCCGTGGTGTTTATATTACCAATGGTAAAGATAGTAAAGAAATCAAGGGCGAAAAAATTGTTATTGCAACTGGTCGACGTGGTGCAGACTGGCTCGAAAAACTCTGCTCAGAACACGGAATTGAACATCAGGCTGGTACAGTTGACATTGGTGTTCGTGTTGAAGTACGTAACGAGGTTATGGAAAAGGTTAATAAAGCGCTCTATGAATCAAAGCTTATCGGTTACCCTAAGCCATTTAAAAATAAAGTAAGAACTTTCTGCCAAAATCCAGGTGGCTTTGTAAGTCAGGAAAATTATGACAATGACTTAGCAGTTGTTAATGGTCATTCTTATAAAGAAACCAAGTCTGACAACACAAACCTTGCTATTCTTTGCTCGCACAACTTTAACTATCCATTCAATCAGCCTATTGAATATGCTCAGAAGGTTGGTGAATTAACAAATATGCTCGGCGCTGGTCACATTCTCGTGCAAAGATACGGCGACATTCTTGACGGCAAAAGGACTTGGCCAAAAGAACTTGCTCAGAGCAACTTAAGACCTACTCTTCCTGATGCAGTTGCCGGTGATATTACTGCAGCAATGCCTTACAGAGCAATGACTAATATCATTAACTTTATTCAGGCAGTAGACCACGTTGTGCCTGGTTTTGCTTCAACTGAAACATTACTTTACTCCCCTGAACTTAAATTTTACAGCAATAAGATTAAAATGGATACTGACCTGAACACAAGTGTTGACGGACTCCATTGTCTTGGTGATTCATCTGGCTGGACCCGTGGACTTATGATGGCTTCTGTTATGGGCGTACTTATGGGACGTAAGATTAATTCAGAATGCAAAATTCAGAATGCAGAATGATAATTTTATACAAATAACAGAAACTACATTCTATCATTTTATTTTAAATGATAGAATGTAGTTTTTTATAATATAATTCTGCATTCGATAAAAAACACCCTGCCGAAGCAGGGTGTTTTTTTATTAATATTTGTCATCGTAACTATCGAAGTTATAGTCCTTTGATGAATCGTAGTTATTAATTTCTGGTATTTCCATTGAAGCCTGTGTAGAAACGTCTTTAAGCTGGAATGCACCAATGATTTGTTTGAGCATCTGTGCCTGACCTGAAAGTTCTTCTGAAGCAGAAGCACTTTCTTCTGAAGTTGCTGAGTTAGTCTGAACAACTGCTGAGATTTGCTCAATACCAGTCTTAAGCTGAGTAACTGCTGTTGCTTGTTCTTCTGAAGCAGAAGCAATTTCATCAATCTTACCTGAAACAGTATTAACCTTTTCAACAACTTCAAGAAGTGAAGAAGCTGTTTCATCAGCAATCTTTGTACCGTTTTCAATAGCTTTAATAGCACTTTCAATAAGAACTGTTGTGCTCTTTGCTGCCTCTGCTGATTTTGCTGCGAGATTACGAACTTCATCTGCAACAACTGCGAAGCCTTTACCTGCCGCACCTGCTCTCGCTGCTTCAACT
>JAZNUL010000081.1:0-26362 GCA_045592285.1 Acutalibacteraceae bacterium | reverse complement strand
ACTTTAAATGAAGTGTATGTGCCACGTTCACCTGAAGAGAAGAGAATGCAACGAGCATTACTTCAATGTAAAGACCCTAAAAATGCAGATTTAGTACGAAAAGCGTTGAAAATTGCACATAGAGAAGATTTAATAGGAAACTCTAAAAATTGCCTTGTTGCACCATCTTATAAAGAGAGGGTTGAAAAGGTAAAACAAAATAATAAAAAAAACAATGTTAAACAAGGTAATAAAAACAGAAATACACGAAACACTAAAGGAAAGAGAAGATGATTTTATGATACTCGAAAAATTAACCCAGTTTTCAAATTTTTATGGTAGCAACGAAGAACTCGTTTTAGCTGGTGGTGGTAACACCTCTGCTAAAGATGGCGATATTATGTATATCAAGGGTTCAGGAACAAGTCTTTCTACTATTACAAAAGACGGCTTTGTTAAAATGAACAGAGCAAAATTAAAAGAGATTTTTTCTAAAACATACCCTGATAATGATAAAGAAAGAGAAGCATTATTTTTAGAAGATTTGTCTGATGCAAGAGAAAAAGGCGAAGAAAGCAAACGCCCAAGTGTTGAAACAACTCTTCACAGTCTCTTTGAATATACATTTGTTTTGCATTTGCACCCAGCTTTAGTTAATGGTCTTACCTGCTCACAGAATGGTAGAAAAAAAGCAGAAGAATTATTCGGCGATAGCATTATTTGGGTTGATGTTTGTAAACCAGGTTATATTCTTTCTAAAATCTGCTTTGATTTAATGGAAGAATATAAAGAAAAACAAGGCAGACCAGCCGATATTATATTACTCGAAAATCACGGTGTTTTTGTTGCTGGTAACAGCGTAGAAGAATTAGGCGAAAAGTTAGGTTTTGTAACAAGTAAAATCAGAAGCGAAATTGTAAGAGAGCCCGATTTGTCATCTGGTGAATTTGACGGGGATAAGAGTATGAGTACATTTAATGTACTTAACGAAACATTCTCAGATGACTGTGTTATTAGCTATGACCCATCGGTCGAATCATTGTGTGTTGCAGAAAGTAAAGAAACACTTAAAAAAATTTATAAACCATTTAATCCTGACCAGATAGTTTATTGCAAGCCTTATCCGCTTTATATTGAAGATGAGAAAATAATTCCTGAAAAAGTAAAGGAATATAAAGAGAAAAACGGCTTTTTACCAAAGATTATATTGGTTAAGGATTGTGGCGCTTACGCTGTTGATGTAAGTGAAAAAGGCTCTGATAACGCTTCAATGCTCTTTAATGATGCACTTAAAATTGCTGTTTATGCTGAAAGCTTTGGCGGTGGCAAACCAATGACAGATGAACTCACAGATTTCATTGTTAATTGGGAAGCTGAAGCTTACAGAAGTAAGCAGGTAAAGTAATATAAAAATTAAAATAAGTTTATTTGCACAAATAAAAAAGACTTTATTTGGCTAAAGTTCCAAAAATGAAATTCCGGTGTATTTTGTAATTGGAAAATATATTAAGTTATGATATAATTACGATATCAATTTATGAATGGAGGTAGTTCCGATGGCTGACAAAACAAAAGATGGTTTAAAGCTTGACTATAAAAAGACGATTTTAACCGGTTTCGGCTTCTTGGCTACATCAATTGCTTGGGCTATTTATGACCCATATATTACAAAAATTCTTAATAAAATTCTTTCAGAAAGCTCAATGATTTCTGATTGGAGTAATGCTATTGCAAATGCTATTCCGTGGATTGGCGACTTTGCAGCAGCACAAGGTGAAAGCACAGTTGCTTTAGGTGGCGGCTTTACTTTAGTACCACTCTTTATTGGTATTATTATGACATTCGATAATATCTTTGGTGTTATTTTCCAACCTACATTCGGTAAGCTTTCAGATAACTGCCACTCAAAATTAGGTAAGCGCCGTCCGTTTATTGTTTCCTGCGCACCTATTTCAGCAGTATTATTTGCACTTATTCCGTTTGTTGCGCTTAATGTTAAGGGCGATTTAGCACTCCCACTTACAATGCTTGTGGTTATATTGTTCGTGTTCTCAATGTCGTTATGGCGTGCACCTGTTGTTGCTCTTATGCCTGACTTAACACCACCAGAACTTCGTTCAGAGGGTAATGCAGTTATTAACCTTATGGGCGGCTTAGGCTCAGCTGTTGGTATGATTGCTGGTACAATTGCTATTGCACTTTGTGCAGTATTTACAGGCTTAACAACAGCGGAAGTAAAAGCTAATGAGACAATTTCATTCCCTTACGTTTTCATTATTGGTTCAGTAATAATGATTTTAGGAATGCTCGTTCTTCTCTTCTTTGTTAAGGAGCAGGATACAAGCATTAAGCTCAAGGGTGAGGCTAATCAGTACGCTGATGAAAAAGCAAGAAAGAAAGCACAAAAAGAAGCTATAAAAGCACAAAAAGCAGCTCTTAAGGCTACTAAGCTTACAAAGGGTGAAAGAAAGAGCCTTATCTTTATGCTCGGTTGTCTTTTCTTCCTCTTCTGTGCAGCAAATGCTATTACAACCTTCTTCTCACTTTTTGCACAAGAAATTCTTCATATGATTACCTCTGAAGCAACTGCTATAATGCTCCTTTTTGCTGTTGCAGCTGCTATTGGTGCTCTTCCTGCAGGTAAGGCTGGTAAGAAATTCGGCAGAAAGAAAACAATTCTTGCAGGTCTTGCAGTTTTCCTTGTTGCATTTATACTTTTCTTTGGTGTATTCATAGGAATGCTTGGTAGCAAAAATGTTACTATCAATGACTATGTTCAGGTTAATAACGCTTATATTGCAATAGATGATCAGATTAATGCTTATAATGCAGAAAGAAAAACTGAAGCAAAAGAGCAAGGCGTAGAATATGATAAAAATTCAGAACTTTCTATGGTAGGCTATGCTGAATATGTAGAGGCAAAGGCTGCAGGAAAAACAACTGAAGCTGATAAGTATTACGCTGAGTTTGAAGGCTATCTTGAAGCAAATGCAGGTAAGGATATTTATGATATCATTGTTAAAGTGGCAGATAATGTATTTGAGTCTGATGCTGAAGTTACATTTGCAAGTGCTATTTCTGATATTCAAAGAACTGTTGATGATGTTACAAAGATACTTCGAGTTCTTATTTTCCCTGTTCTTATTCTTGCAGGTGCTGCAAATATGTTTGTTACTGTTAACACACTTCCACTTGTTCTTGATATTGGTGGTGTTGAAAAGGTTGGTACCTTCACAGGTTACTACTACACAGCAACATTCTCAGCACAGATTGCTTCTCCAATCCTCTATGGTTTTGTAAGAATGTTCTCGGGAAGTTATATATCACTCTTCTACTATAGCCCGGTAGCTTTTGCTGTAGCAATTATAATGCTTCTCTTCGTAAAACACGGTGAAGCAGTTCCGGATGAACTTGTTAAACAAGCACAAGAAGAAAATGATTAATAATTAAAATTTTTAATCCCCTTGATATTTTTTAATATCAGGGGGATTGTTGTATTATCATTTAAAATAAACCACCATTGTATTTTATTTGTGTTTTGAAAATAAATATAAAACAAATTATAAATCCTGAAGATAAAATAAGTTTAGATAATATTGCAATTATTTCAATCGAAATCCATAATTCAAGTATTGTTGAGATTAATAAAGGCAGACTCATAAACATAAGTTCCTTGCCAATCTCGTGACAATAGCCATTTAAGTCAGTTACATTGTGGTAATGGTATTTGTGTAAGATTTTGTAATGCCCTTTGTAAACTGCTAATCCTGCAAAGAAAATGCATAACGATATAAATAACATAAAGATAAATAACCAGGGGTTTTCTATAAGAGTGTATTTCCAGAATAATTCAGCAATACTTTCAATGCCACCTTTTAAAAGCGGTATTAAAAGAACTAAAGAGACTATTACTGAAAGTGCAATAGTTGATTTTTTTGATTTTTTGCTTTTTTCTGTTTCGGTTATTGCATATATAATATTTTCTTCGGCGATTTCTTCTATTGTTTTGGTTTCTGCTTTTTCTCCTGATAATAATTCATTTATTGTAATATCGAAAAAACTGCTTAAAGCCTGTAACGAGTCAACATCGGGGAATCCTTTGCCTGTCTCCCAGCGAGAAATTGCCTTGTCAGAAACGTTTAATTTATTGGCTAAATCTTTCTGTGTAAGGTTTTTCTCTTTTCTTAATTCAGCAATAAATTTGCCACATTTTTGTGAGTTCATAAAATCGCTCTCCTTTTGAAAATATTTTATAATAATATAAAATAATAAGCAACCTATGATTCGTAGAATTAAAAAATACACCCACATTCATTTGAATGTGAGTGTGTTTTTTATTATGCATCCGGAATATCTAAACCACTGTCATTAGTTGTTTCTTCTGGTTTAGTTGTTGGTTCGGTTGTTTCTGGTTCAGTTGTTTCAGGAACTGTTGTTTCTGGTTCGGTTGTACCAGGTTCAGTTGAATCTGGTGTTGTGGTTGTTTCGTCACTACCATTACCAGTTGTATCTTCTGGTGTTGTTGAATCTGGAACAGTTGTATCTTCAGCAGGTGGGTTATCACTTGGCCAGATAATAGTTTTACCTACCATATTGTCAACACTTGGTCTGTCAGGGGAGTAGGTGTGAACTGTGTATGTGTATTCAACACCTTGCTCAACGGAATAATCGGTAAATACTAATAATTCACAACTTAAGAAAACGCCCATTAATTCCCATTCGCCATCAGGACCAGCTTTTCTCATTACTTTGTAAAGAGATGCTTTTTCGTTTGATTCCCAAGCGAGTGTAACTACCTTTTCTCCATTACCAGTAGGGTCATCTGAAAGCTGAGCAAATATATCTTCTATTGGTTCAACAGGACCTTTAAGCATTGCTTCGGTGCCCTTGTCATCAAATAAACTATCGCGGTCAGCAGAGATGCCTTTAACACTGTAATAATAAATAACGTCTGTTTCAATAGCAGTATCACTGTATCTTAAATTATCATCTTTAGAAACAGTTGCTAAATAAACCCAATCAGTATCAGCAGTTTTACGATATATATCATATGTTTCAGCTGCATTTACGCTATCCCATATAATTTCAATTCTGTCACCGAGTTCTGCATTAGCATAGTAAGGTGTAGCAAGAACGCTTACTGCAGGGATTGGTGGGAAATCCCACTTGATTTTTTCAGAAGAGATGCTTACAGAAAGCTTGCTGTCTTTGATTGGCTTAACTATATAAGTATAGGTGTAACCCTGAGTAATAGTTTTATCAATATAGCTCTGAGGCTGAGTTGCAGGAACAGTTGCTAAAAATGTAGCGGTTGCGCCATTTTCAGAACGATAAATTTCATAATTGTCAGCGCCAGTAGCTTTCCAGGTGATTGTAACGTTTGCTTCGTTTGTTTCTTTGTTTTCTTCAAACAAGAGGTCAACGCTTTCAACGCTAACAAAGTTTCCAATACCATTAATCATATAGTTACTCTTAAGCTCGCCTAAATTAGCACGAACAGTGTAAAGATATGATGTTTTAGTAGCATTTTCTGATGAGTCAATAAACTCTGCGTTTGCAGTTGTACCGATATTTTCCCATGAACCTGAAGGAGTGCGTCTGAATACGGTGTAATTTTCAGCACCATTAACATTTTCCCAGGTGATTTTTACACCTGAATCTGTGTTAACTGTATCAGTAAGAATTGGTGTAGCGAGAACTGTGAAAAGCTCAGAAGAAACGTAATTACTTACATAGTTTCCATTTACCGCTTTAACAGCATAATAATATTTAGAACCGCTCTGAGCAGTTTTGTCGTGGTATGTTTTATCAGTTACGTTTGTAGCTAAAACAGTCCAGTCAGCGCCACCTTCATCTTTTCTTAAAACTGAGTATGTTGTTGCACCATTAACACCATTCCAGGTGAGCTTTACTGTGCTACCGTATTCTGTAGTGTATTCATTCTTTACAGTTACTGTAGGAGCAGCAAGGAACATAGCTTTAAGACCAGGAGTTGAATAATAACTCTTATAAGAATCTATATAAGCACGAATTTTATATTCGTATGCTTCACCCGATTTTTTTTCACTTGTATCTTTATATGCAAGTGTTTTAGGGTTTTTGATTTTTGCAATACGTTTTAATTCGCCACCGTTCACTCTCTTGTAAACGATGTAACCTTCTGCATTTGGAACTGAATTCCAGAAAACTTTGATATTACCACTCTTATAAACCTCAATTTTTGAAGGTGTTGGTGAAGTAACAAACATTGTTTTAACACCGGTTTTGTTGTATGTGCTTGAGTTTGTTTTAGAAACAGCTTTTATGCTATATGAATATTTAACACCATTTTTAACATTTTTGTCTACATAAGATGAGCCTGTTGCATTATCGATTTTTTTCCATTTTGTTTCGCCATCTGCTTTACGGTAAACAGAGTATCTTTCTGTGAAGTTATTTGAGTCTAACCAAGTAACTTTAATACCCGCATTAACACTGCTTGCTGATTTTAATGAGGGAGCAGTGAGGCAGTTGTAATCCACACCAGTTGAATTGTAACTACTGTAAAATTTGCCGTGGTATGCACGAACGGTGTATGTGTAAGCCCAGTCAGGACTTGTAGCAGTTTTATCTGTATAACTCAACGTATCAGGATTTTTGATTGTAGCAATCTTTTTGTATGAAGAATCGTTGAGTGAACCACCTTTTCTGTAAATATAGTAGCCTTGGCAACCTTGGACCTTAGACCATTTGATAACAGGGTAAACACTGCTCTGTGAGTTTGGTTCTGTGAGTGTTGGTTGAGTAAGGCGTACCATTGTAAGACCCGGCTTCTCACAAAGGCTTGAGTAAAGGTCATCAAAAGCTTTAACTGTGTAGTAATATTGAACACCAACCTGAGCAGTTTTGTCAGTGTATGATGTTGTTCCAGCCTTTACGTCAACAAGTTTTTTGAAGCTTGTACCTTCTGTTTTTCTGTAAATTCTGTATTTTACTGCAGTACTGAGACCAGTCCACTTGATTTTTATACCGCTTTCGGTATTTTTTATGCTTGTTAAAGAAATAGTTTCTTTGCCAAGACGATTGATATTGATAGTGAACTTACAAATAGTAGATTTGTCAATAATCTGGTCCTCACCATTAGCAATAGAAGTGTAACATCTTCCGTAATATGTGCCACTTGGATTTGATTTGAATGACCAGTCGAGCTCTAATGGAACAGAACCTTTGTCAGATGGATAGTCACGTGTGTAGCTTGACACGATATTATCCGGGTTATAGTCGTTTGTTGAATAAATTTCAACATTGAAGTAAGAGTTCTCTTTACCTGCACTGAAAACCATAAAATAAAGTTTGGCAGAGTTGCCATAGAAAGTGTAAGAGTTTTTCTGTGCTGAGAGATTACTGTCTGTGGGGATTATGTACCCGTAAGTGCCACCGCGCTCTTCTTCGGTAGTAGCTGCTGAAGCTGTTATAGCAAATGAAGCAACAGCAATTATCAAAACGAAAAGCAATGGAATTACTCTTTTTGAAACAGAGTGAATCATAATTAACCTCCTGAAACTAATACAATAATATTATATAAATTTGACAATACACACGAATTATATCACAACACTATATATATTTCAAGGTTTTTTGGTAATTTAAAAAGATTTAACAAACTTGTAAAAAAATGTTGCGAATCACTTGCAAATTTATGAAAAATCACATTAGAAATCCTTTCACTCTATAGTCACCCTTAACAAAAAAAAGACAATATTTTCTATATTGCAAATTCGCTTATATTATTGCTTTTTTACATAAAAAATGTTAAAATTCTAAAATAGCGTATTAGTGTAATTAGGAGTGTAAAATGAATTCAGAAGAATTACAATTCCACAAAGAAGCCTTTGATAAAATTCCAGAAGAAAAAAGAAAGCGTGTTTTAGACGCTGCAACAACTGAATTTGCACAATATGGCTTTGAAAATACATCTATTCAGCAGATAGCAAAAAAGGCTGAAATAAGTGTAGGTTCAGTTTACAAGTATTTTGAAAATAAAGAAGAGCTTTTTGCAATGGTTGTTAAAGAAAATCTTGCATTGCTCGAAGAGCTTCTGCTTCTGCATTCTTCTTCAGATGAAGATATTATGGTGAAGGCAGAAAGTGTTTTAAAAGAGCTTTTAAGGTTTTCAAGAAAGCATCCGCAATTAATTAAGCTTTATAATGCGATAACAACCGGGAACAATGTTGAATTTTCAAGAATGTTAGCAGAAAGAGTTGAGTCAATATCTGCTAAAATTTATACCGAGGTTATAAAAAAAGCACAGTTGTCAGGCGATGTAAGAAGTGACATTGACCCACGGGTGTTTGCGTTTTTGCTTGATAATATTTTTACAATGCTTCAGTTTTCAATTTCTTGTGATTATTACAAGGAGCGTCTCAAGGTCTATATAGGTGAAGACGAAGAAAATCAGGATGAGCTATTGATAAAACAAACTTTGAAGTTTATAAAAGCGGCGTTCAAATAAATATAGAGAGGATTAGAAAAAATGAAAAAGATTATAGGTATTATTTTAAGTGTTTGTGTTTTGTTAACTGCGTTTTCTTTTAATGTTTTTGCAGCAGATGAAGTAACAGCAGAAGATCCACACAAAGAAACAAGGGAATACACAGAGGCTTTTAACAAACAGCTTTCAAAAGGTGATATAACAGGTGACAGTAAGGTTACAACTGAGGATGCTTCTGAATACCTTAAGGTTGCAGCAAAACTCAAAGCACCAAAAGAAAATATTAATTACGATTACACAGGTGATGGCAAGGTAACAACAGCAGATGCAAGAAAAGCATTGAGAGTTGCGAGTGGTCTTGAAGCAAGTGTAAGCGATGAAGAAGTTTTTGACTATTTCTTAAACGAAATCAACACAGTAAAAACTACGATGCCAGGCTTTAAAAGAACTGCAACTGGTACTTGCAAATCTGCAAAAATTTCTGTTTCGGGTGCACCACTTCTTCTTAACAGTCTTAACTGTAAGGATAAGGAGTACGTTGATTTCATAAGAGATAATGAATCATTATTAAAAGATAAAGAGAATCCTGAAGAGTACGATAAAATGCTTGAGGAGGCAAAAAATCTTTACAATCCGCAAAAAGAATCAAAAGTTGTTCCGGCTGATAACAGAGTTCAGCATATAAATACTTATCCTGTAAGCGGTCTTAGTGTAAGCTGCCGTCTTACTTATGATGATATTGAGAGTGTTTCATTCAAAACAGAGGGTAAGTATTATTTAATCACAATTACTCTTGGTGATTATAAATATGACAGCAAAAATCCTTATCCTGCAGCACCTTCACAACAATCAGAGAGAAAAGATATTCCTTATGGCAAGGTGTTCAACCTTCTTGAGTTAAGTGAAGCAGACGCTAAGAAGCTTAAACAAGTTGATTTAAAAGATGGTAAAGTAACGCTTAAAATTGACTCTACAACAGGCGAAATAATTAACTCTGACTTTTTCTTTAAAATAACAACTGTTTTAGAAGATGTTTCTACAGCAGAAGGCGTAGGCGGTAAGGTTTATAATATCGTTATGCAAACTAAAATGGCTTATGAATTTGATGAATTCTTTGATATGACAATTAAATCTTGAGGTGGAAATATGTCTAAAGTAAAAGTAACAATGGAAAATGGTAAAGATTTTATTATTGAGCTTTACCCAGAGCATGCACCAATCACAGTTGAAAACTTTGAAACTCTCGTAAAGGAAGGCTTTTATGATGGCCTTACATTCCACAGAGTTATAGCGGATTTTATGGCTCAGGGCGGTGACCCGGAAGGCACAGGCTGTGGCGGTAGCGAGAAAAATATTAAAGGCGAGTTCAAAATGAATGGTGTAAATAATACACTTTCACATACCCGTGGCGTTATCTCAATGGCGAGAAGTATGAATCCGAACTCTGCAAGCAGTCAGTTCTTTATCTGCTATGGCGATTGTACATTTTTAGATGGTCAATACGCTGCCTTTGGTAAAGTTATTGAAGGTATGGAAACAGTTGATGATTTTCTTAATACTGAAAGAGTAATGAGAGGCGGAGAGCTTTCTTCACCAGTTACTCCAATCGTAATGAAAAAAGCAGAAATTATTGAGTAATTAAATTGAGTAATCAATTAAAAATATTTTAGAAAAAGGTGAAGAAATGAAAATCAATGATTTACTTCATAAGGTTTACGGCACTACACCAAATGACGGAAACCTTCAACCGAAAGAAGCATTAGCTTATGGTATTGCTGGTTTCGGTCAGAACTTTATATGCACAATTATCGGTTCGTACTTAACAATTTTCTTGACAGATGCACTTCTTTTTGGTGCAGATGGTGTTACAATCGGCTCAGTTGCTGGTTCAATGGCAGTTGCATACTTAATGCTTGGTACTCGTATTTTTGATGCATTCAACGACCCAATTATGGGTAGCATTGTTGATAGAACAAGAACAAAGTGGGGTAAATGTCGTCCTTACCTTAAATGGATGGCTATTCCTATTGCGATTATGACAATTGCTTGCTTTTTACCTATATTCCAGGCAAAAGCATCAACATCATTCGTTATAGTTGGTATTATTTACGTTCTCTGGTCAGTTGCTTATACAGTTGCAGACGTTCCATACTGGGGACTTTCAACTTGTATGACAAATGATACAGTAGTTCGTGGTAATCTTCTTACAGTTACACGTCTTCTTTGCACATTAGGTGCTGGTATTGTTACTGTGTTTATTCCTATTATCACTGGTGCAGTTACAAGTAAGTTCAAATATACTGCAGATGATATGGCAACAATTATGACAGATAAAGCTGCAGAAATAGAAAAATTAGTTGCAAATCAGGGACTTACAGTAGAAGAAGCCGCAAATACATTTATTGGTACAGTTATCAAGGGACAAGAAATTGCAAATGCTGATACTCTTAAATGGACATATTTTATTGCAGCAGTTGTACTTGTTGTTGCGGCAGTTCCAATGTTCTTCTATGGATTTAAACATACAAAAGAACGTTTTACTGCAGACGATAACCCACCAAGCCTCGGCCACAACTTAAAGCTTCTTTTCAAGAATAAAGAGCTTCTTCTTGTAGTTGTTTCTGGTATTCTTGGTGGTGCAAGAATGGTTTACACCTATACAGGTGGTCTTTACTTTGCAAAATATGTTCTCCAGAACGAAGGTATGTATAGTTTAATTACACTTCTTGTAGTACCAGGTGGACTTGTTGCTTCATTACTCGTTCCATGGATGTCAAAGAAATTTACAAAGAAATGGGCTTACGTTGCAGTTCACATTTTTGGTGGTATTGTAATGGGCGTTATGTACTTTGTAGGCTATGATGCTCCTTGGAAGTTAGTAGTTTGTGCTATTGCACTCGTTCTTCTTGGTATTCCACAGGGTGTTAACAACATCATCACTTATGCAATGATTGGTGATACAGTTGATTACCTTGAATGGAAAACTGGCGAACGTGGTGAAGGTATCTGCTTTGCTATGCAGACACTTATCAATAAAATCGGTATGGCAGTTGGCGCATTCATTGGTGTTATTTCTTTCGCTGCTGCAGGTATCGACGCTGAAACAGGTTACATTTCAGCAGAAGGTGCAAGAACTCTCTGGAATATGCTTGTTCTTTCAGGCGTAATCAGTATGTTCGCTTGTGCAGTTCCAATGTTCTTCTATACTATTACTGAAAAACGTCAGGCAGAAATGGTTGCAGAAATTGCTGCAAGGAAAAAGTAATTTTAGGAACTATGAATTAGGAACTATAGCTTCACAATAAATTTATTTACCCTATCATTCAAAGTTGGTTTTAAACACAACATTAAATGATAGGGTTTATCTATTTCCTGATTCCTATTTCCTATTTCCTGTCTATTTGTAACCAAAAACTCAAATTTTTCATACTATGCTCTTGTAAGAGATAAATTAAAGTTTATCAATTAGGAGTGATGTTATGACAAAGACTATTACACCTGTTTCATTTTTCTTTGGTGCTAATAATAAGAGTAAATACGTTTCGCTTTTTTCTGATATGTATGACCCAAAAGATAGCGGAAGGCATTACATATTAAAGGGTGGACCAGGTACGGGTAAATCTACTCTTATGAAAAAAATTGCTTCAGAATTTGAGAAGAAAGGTTATTTTGTGGAGCGTGGCTATTGTAGTGCTGACCCGAATTCTTTAGATGTAGTATTAGCACCAGAAATTAATTTTTCTATAGTTGATGGTACATCACCACACAGCTTCGATACGACATATCCAGGGGTTACCGAGTACATTGTAAATTTAGGTGAGGCGTGGGATAAAAACTACTTAAAAGAACATAAAACAGCAATTTTAAATCTCACAGACGAGAATAAAATATTTCATAAAAAGGCTGCAGAGTTTATACAGGTGGCTTCACGTCTGTCTTTAGAAAATATGCGATATTGCGATGGTATTACAGACAGAGAAAAGCTTAGAAATTATGCTGAAAGATTATGTAAAAGAGAAATTCCAACAAGAAAGAATGTAGAAAAAGGAAAAAAGCAAAAAAGATTCTTAAGTGCAATTTCACCCGATGGTGTAGTGCTTCAGTATGACACAATAGTAGCCCTCTCTGAAAGAATAATAACCATAAAAGATGATTTTTCAATTTGTGCCCCATTTATTATGGACTATGTTTCTGAATATGCAAGAAACAATGGTTACACTGTTTACGAATGTTACTGCCCATTATTCCCGACTGCAAAAATTGAACACGTAATTATACCTGAGTTGAAGCTTTGTTTCTTTACGGAAACTTCGGCACATAAAACATTGATAAACGAAGAAAAGGTTACACACGCTACAAGATTTTTAAATAAGGAATCACTTTCAGAAATGAAACAAACTTTAAATTTCAACAAAAAAGCACAGGAAGAAATGCTTAGTGAAGCAGTCAGAAAAATATCCGTCGCAAAAGGAATTCACGACAGACTTGAAGATTATTATATAAGAGCAACCGATTTTTCAGTAATCGAAGAAATGACTGAAAAGTTGTTTAAAGAGATATTTTAAAATGAACCCATCGGTAATTCTTTGAAATTACCGATGGGTTCTTAAAGTTTATAAGTAAATGTTATTCATTTTTTGCTCAAGTGTAATTGAGCCGTCATTTTTAACAGTTGAAATTGTAACGCCCTGTTGCCAATCTTTTTCAGGGAGAGAAACAATACCGTCGTAGTTACCTAAGTTATATGCATTGTAGCTTGCGTATTGAACGTAAACTAAAAGTATGTTCTCAAGTTTGAAGGCTATGTCATTAACGTGGTCGTGACCAGAGAAAATTGCTACTGCATTATTCTTTTTCATACTCTCAAAAAGACCTGAGTTGTGTTTTGAGCAACCAACAGTTTCAAATGCTCTGCCGTAGAGAATGTCAGCATTTTCATTCTTTATAAGCTGTTTGTCTGCTTCTCTTAAAAGCTCGCCGTTTTCATCCCTCATATAGTCGCCATTTTCGTCTAACTTAAATATCTGCTTGTATTCTGGAATCGGAATATGCATATAAAGAGAGTTTTTAACTTCGCCGTAAGTGTTGCTTAATGACTTAAGCTCGTTTTCATACCAACGGATTTGAGATGGTTTAATATAATCGTAGCTGTTTACATATTCCAAAGGAACGTTATCGTTAAGAGCGTGGCTTTCTATAACATCTCTGCCTGAGTCGAAGAAGAAAAGAGAGTGTTTTAATTCAGTATCACTATTCATTATATTTATAATGAAGTTACCGTAACCAAAAAGGTCTTTATTACCAAATTTTGAAAGGCAGTGTGGGTAATCAGTAAGACTTTTGAAAATGAGATATTTATGATATTCTTTTTCTTTCCTTGCCTCGTGATTACCGAAAACATAAGCCCAGTAAACACCGATTTTTTCCATCCACTCTGCAAACTGAATTGCATCAATTTGCTGGAATTTAGACTGAATGCAGTCACCTGTGAAAATAACAAGGTCAGGCTTGTTGTCACGGATTTGCTTATAAATTCTATCAAAGGTTTTATCGTTTAAATCGTAATCCTCATCAAGATGCATATCAGTTGTTAAAAGAATTTTGAAGTCGCCATTGTCAATGGTGCCGTCTTCGTTGTATTTTGCTATGTATGTTGCATTATTTGTTTCTTTTACAATTTTTACATTGGTGCCGATGTAATCAACATTAACAGATGATAAAAATCTGTTTCTTGCAAGTTTACCTTTTGTTAAATCGTAAATTGGTTTTTCTGCATTAAGAACGAGTTTAATACCGTTCTGATGTATAAAAGTACGGAGTGGTTTCATTAATATACCTTCTTACAAAATTTTTAGAGCGAAATAAGAGTGCTCAACTACAAGATATTGTAGCAGAAATGTAATTTTTATTCAATATAATTGAAAAATAATAACAATTATTGTAACAAGTTGCATAAATCTGCACAAATTTATTTGTGTAAAAAATAGAAATTTGTCAAAATTTGAAAAAAGTGGTTACAAATAGTAATCTTTGTGTTATACTCAAGATGTTGTATTGTAAAGGAAATTACTTGTCAATATGATGTGCAATCTTTCGCAGGGGGTGTTTCGTTGAAAACATTACTCGTTCATTTTTCAAATGACAGTGAAGTAAAAGAGCTCTGTTCAAGGAGTGCTTCACAAGATATAGATGTTCTTGAACTTCGCGATTTGTCAAGAAAATCGTTCATTCAGAATCGTTTTGGTACTAAAAAAACGTCGTCTATCCGTCTTAAAGGTTACGATGTTGATTTGAATGATTATGAGACAGTAATTTTAGCAACTGACGAAAGTTTTGGTAATATTGCCCCTGCAATGAAAGTGTTCATACGTCAAAATGACTTAAGATTTAAAAATATAATTTGCCTTGTTTTCGGCGAAGGAAGAAGTCAGAAAAAAGCAACTGATGCATTAAGAACTGAAGTTTCACTTTCTGGTGGTACTGCTAACTGTGTTATTTCGGTTTCACAAAGAGCATTAAAAAGAGAAGCTGAAGATTTGCTTTTCTATGTAAGGCATTGTATTCACGTTTAAAAATACTAAAATTTAGGAGTAGGTTTTCCTACTCCTTTTTATTTTTGTAAACTAATATTATTTACATTTTTTTAACACTATATTTGATTACTTTCATTGACTTGAAAAAGTATATGTGATATATTTATAGTGTATAATTTTGCTATATTAAATGTATATAAAAAGAGACATAAAGAAAGGGAATTTACAATGAAAAAAACCTTCAGAATTTTAATGTTGGCAGTGACAATAATCTCGATGTTGTCAGGTCTTTTGGTAATGGCTTCTGCAGTCGAGGTGCCATCAGCTTATATCGGAGCTTCTGATTATCTTATTACTGATGGAACATCAAAGAGTGCGAGTCAGCCTATTTTTAAAGATGGCAAGGTGACCTTTAAAATAAATCTTGCAAGTGGTGTAACAGTAACGGGTGCTTTAGTTACTGTTAAGTTTGACAAGAATGTTTTAAGAGTTATTGATGCTGGTCCTGTAACAACTTTGGATGAAGATGGTAACAAAACAGAGGTTGTTACTGGTATGCATACTCACGGTTATGCTCAGTATGATGATTCTGCTTATACTTTTGCTTACATAAGCACTAATGGTTACAAAACAGGAGATACAGGCAAAGAATTTGCATATATCACATTTGAGGTTATAGATAAAAATTATCCACTTACAACAGTAGAGTTTGTTGCGGGTGATTATTCATCAACAGATACAATCAAAGAGTTTAAGGATTTTACAACAATAGATGCTGGTAGAATTACATCATTTGTTGCAGGTAAAAATTCAATTACAATAAACTGGAATGAAATTAAAGGTGCTACTGAATATCTTCTTTATCGTAAAGGTGGCGAGGATTCTAAATTCAGAGTAATAGCAACAGTTTCAGGTGTTACTTACACAGACTCAGAAAACATAGAAAATAATACAACATATACCTATGCGGTAAGAGGTAAGTCTCAGTCAGGGGATTATGGTTGGTATATTGGCAAGTCCTTTAATTATATGGACACTGTAAAAATAACGGTAACCAACGAAAAATCTGGTGTCAGAATTGCCTGGGATAAGGTTGATGGTGCAACTGCCTTTTCTATTCAAAAAAGAGTAGCAGGCGAATCTGCCTGGATGGAAATGAAAAGAGTAGAGGGTGACGTGCTTGCAGTAACAGATAAGGACGTTACAAGTGGTGTTACCTACGAATATTCAGTTGTTGTATATAAAGGTGAAAGTGCAAGTGCTCAGTCTGATGCAGTAAAAATAAAATGTGTAGCGATAGTTTCAAAGGTTACTTTAGCTAATCACGTTGATGGTGTAAGCGTTAAATGGACTGAAGTTAAAGGTGCCCAAAAATATTGTGTTTTAAGAAAAGTTAAGGGTGAAACTGTCTGGACAGAATTAGAAACTGTTTCTGATAAAACAACAAGTTATGTAGATAAAGGTGCTACAACTGGTGCTGTAAACTATTATGCCGTAAGAGCTTATATAGATAATACGTGGAGTTCTTACAAAGATTATGCAATTAATTATCTTGCAGCTCCAAGACTTAAAAGTAAAACAAGTGATGTAAACAAAGGAATCACACTCAAATGGGATGTAGTTGCAGGTGCGGCAAAATATCGTGTTTATCGATTGAATGACAATGGTAAATTCAAACTGATTGCTACAACAACCCAAAATTATTTTAACGATACTGATGTGAAGGTTGGTAAGACATATACCTATACGCTTAAATCAGAAAATGGTAAAAATGTATCTGGTTGTGTAAAACCTGGTTGGTCAGTAAAGTGTACGCTTAAAACTCCGATAATAAGTGAAGTAAAAAATACAACAAGTGCAATAAAAATAAAATGGAGCAGTGTTTCAGGAGTTGATGGCTATAAATTATACAGAAAAGCAGAGAATGAAAGTAAGTATAAGAATATAGCAAAATTGAGCGGAACAAGCTATACAGATAAAGATGTAAAAAAAGGCGTAAAATACACTTACACAGTGAAGTCTTATAAAAAGAAAACCATTTCAGAGTGTAAAAAGAGTTCAGATTACACAGGAATAATACTTGCAACACCAAGTGCAAAAGTCAAGAACAGCACAACAGGTCTTAAAATAAGCTGGAAGGCAATAAATGGTGCTGAGCAATATAAAATTTATCGTGCTGAATACGATGCAGTAGCAAAAAAATGGTCATCATTTGAAGATGTGAAAATAGTTGATGCTAAAACATTGACATATATAGATACAGAAGTAACAAGTGGTGAAAAATATAAGTATAAAGTACGAGCTCTTTACAAAAAATGCAAGAGTTCAGTAAAAGCAACAAGTACAGCAATATACTTAGAAATCACAAAAGCAACAGTAGTAAATGCAGAAACTGGTGTAAAGGTAGATTGGACTGCTGTAAAAGGTGCAGAAAAGTACAGAGTTTATCGCTCTGAATATAATGAATCAACTGGTAAATGGAATTCCTTCGTAGCATTAAAAACAGTGTATGCAAAAACATTATCATACCTTGATACAACCGCAAAAGAAGGTGTGACCTATAAATACAAGGTTTGTGTTATTAAAAGTAAAACTTTATCAAGCTTCAAATCTACAGAAAAAATTGTTTATTTGTGTACACCAGAGTTGATTTCGTGTGAAAATACATCAGGCGCAAACATACTTGCTTTTGGAGAAGTAAAAGGTGCATCGGGTTATGAAATTTACAGAAAAACTTTGTATACAGACTGGGCTTTAATAGGTAGCCTTGAAGGTGCTGAAAATACAACATATAAGGATGCAGATATTATCGAAAATACCGAGTATTTTTACACTGTAAAAGCAGTAAATGGGGATAGTGTCAGTTCTTTTAATCAAGAAGGCATTTCTTGCTGAGTGTTTAAAATATCCCCTTGCAAAATAGCAAGGGGATTGACTTACTAATAAAGAAAGGACGGAAAAATCATTTGAAAAGATTTGTTTCGTTAACGCTTTGTCTTGTGATGTGTCTTAGCTTAATAAGTGCCAATATGCTTACAGCCTTTGCTGTAGGTACAGCAAGCAATTTGCTTGATGTTGGTGCTTCCGGTATGGAAAACAGTGAGATTACATATACAATAAAGCTTAAGCCGAATCTTACACGTGTAAGTGGTGCGGTTATAAATGTTGAATTTGACCCTAAAGTCTTAGAAATTAAAAGTGCTGGACCAGTTTATTCGATTGATAAAGATGGCAATCAGGTAAATAATGTTACAGGTGAATATGTTAACGGCTTTTCAAAAGGTCGTAATGATTTATATTCTGTTGCATTTATGAATACAAATGGTGTTAGCACAGGTAATACTGAATATAAAAGCTTTTTTAAGATTACATTTAAGGTTATTACTTCTGCACGTCCGTTGACATCTGTGAAGTTTTCAGTGAAGGAATTTTTCACAAATGATGATGTGAATAATGATATCAGACCAGCAGACGGCGTTCAGGTTTTTAAAGAAGTAACTTTTTCTACTTTAGATAATCCTAAACCACTTTCAACCAAGCTTCTTGAAAATGCAATAGTTTTTAATTGGAGTGCAGTTGCAGGTGCAGAAGAATATACTGTCCTCAGAAAAGCAAGTGATGAGGGTGTGTGGCGTACAATTGCTGAGGTGGAAGAAGATGTTACAACTTATACAGATGAAAATGTTGAAAGTGGTGTAACATATACATATTCGGTAAAATCCGGTAACGGCTATGGAGATAGCGGATTTTATGCTACGGGTGTTTCTCAGCTGTATCTGAAGTCAGCAACCATCACAACAATTTCTAATGTAAATAATTCTGTAAGAATTATGTGGGGTGCAGTTGCAGGTGCCGAGCATTATGCGGTTTATCGTCAGGAAACAGGCTCAGAAAAATGGGTTTTATTAGAAAAAACAGCTTCTTCAAAGCTCTATTACGAGGATTCAACAGTACAGAGCAACAAACGATATAATTATTGTGTAGCTACGGAAAATGGAACTGTTTCTTCAGTTGTAGGCTCACAGAATAAATATCACAAGTTTTTAGGCGCACCAGTATTTACTGAAAGCAGAAATGCTGAAAATGGTGTGAAACTTTCCTGGAACAATGTTGCAGGTGCGGTAAATTATGAGCTTTACAGAAAAAATAGCGCAAATGATGAATGGGTGTTACTTGCTACTGTAAAAGGTAATAGTTATATTGATGAAAGTATCGAGAAAGGTAATACCTGTTTCTATGCACTGAAAACAGTGGGTAGTGATACAAAAAGCAGTATGAATTCAGCGGTTTCTGTATCAAGAGTTACACCACCAAAGAGCATAGATTTTAAAAATACTGATAGCGGAATAGTTGTCAGCTGGGAAAGTGTAAGTGAAGCAAAGGGTTACTCTATTTACAGAAAAACAAAAGGTGAAAACGAGTGGAAAAAGATAGGTGAAACCTCATCGGCTGCTACAAGCTATAATGATACAAGTGCAGAGGGTGGTTATTACACCTATGGTGTTACAGCGACTCTTGAAAAATCTGAGAGTCTTATGACTACAAAAGACGGAACAATTTATTACCTTGCTTCACCTAAAAATATTGTTGTTAAGAATGTTGCAGAGGGAATAAGAGTTTCGTGGGATTCAGTTGCTAATGCAGTTAAGTATAAGGTTGTAAGAAAAAATGCTTTAACAGGTGAAACACTCGTTTTAGCTGAAACCAAAAATGCAGAATATCTCGATAAAAATGTAACCTCTTTGACAAGTTATGCATACTCAATTGTTGCAGTTGATTCAGAAGGCACAGAAAGTCAGGGTAATGCATTTACACTTGATTTCTGCCGTGTGACACCACCAAAGGTATTAAGTGCTACACCTGAAACAAATGCGATAACTGTAAAATGGGAAGCAGTAGATGGTATTGATTCTTACAGGGTTTATAGAACAACAGATAACAGCTGGGTAAAAATCAGTGATGTTAAAGCTTCTGAAACAAGCTTTATTGATACAACAGTGAATAGTGGAACTCAATATAAATATACTCTAACTTCGGTAAAAAATAATAGTGAAAGCTATATTGCTGAGGGTAATTTTAAAAGTGCAACTTATGTTAACCGACCTTCTGATATAACAGCATCTTTAACAGTTGAGGGGATTTCACTTTCGTGGGAAACTATTGATAAATACAGTAATTTTATTCTATATAAAAGAGTAAAGGGCGAAAATGATTGGAAAGAACTTACCAAAACTACTGTAAGCAATACAACGTATCACGATAAAGCGGTTTCAAGTGGCGTTGTTTATGAGTATGCAATTAAAGCAGTTTCTGCTGATGGCACATTTGAAAGTGGTCTTTCGAGCATAAAAGAAGTAATTTTCCTTTCAAAAATAGAAACTGTAAAGGTTTCAAGTTATGCTGGTGGTGTTAAAGTAAGTTGGTCTGCAGTTAATGGTGCAGAGGAATATGCTGTTTACAGAAGACTCAGCACAGGTAGCTGGGAGGTAATAAAAACTGTTTCTGCTTCTACTTTAAGTTATAAAGATACAAAGGCAGAGAGTGGTAAGGATTATTCTTATACAGTCCGTGCAATAGCAAAAGGTTATAGAAGTGCATATCAGAAGTATGATATTTATTATCTTGCGGCACCAAAAATAACAAAGTTCGATTCACAGGTTGGTAAAGGTATTACAGTTAAATGGGGTGCAGTATCGGGTGCCGAAAAATATTACCTTTACAAAAAAACAAGTGGCTCAGAATGGAAAAAAATTGCAACTACTGAGAATATCCGCTATGTTGATAAGGATGTTAAATTCGGTAAAACTTATTACTATATGTTAAAGGCTTATGGTAATGGTGTTACTTCGAAATATTATTCTGATGGCTGGAAGTGCAAATATGCACCAGGGGTGCCTGTAATAAGTAAAGTAACCAACTCGGCTGATACAATAAAAATCAAGTGGGGTAGCGTTTCTGGCGCAGATGGATATAAATTATACAGAAAAGCAGAAAATGAAAGTAAGTATAAAGAAATAGCCAAAATCAAAGGTACAAGTTATACCGATAAAAACGTGAAAAAAGGTGTAAAATATACTTATACAGTAAAATCTTATAAAGGTAAAGTAGCTTCTGAATGTAAGAAGAGTTCGGATTTCACGGGAATAATACTTGCAACACCGACACCAAAAGTAAAAAATAGCGTGTCTGGATTGAAGGTAAGCTGGAAAGCAATAAACAGTGCAGAAAAATACAAGATTTATCGTGCTTCTTATAATGAGGGAACAAAAAAATGGTCCTCATTCCAAGAAATAAAGATTGTAGATGCAAAAAATTTGTCTTATACAGATACTGGCTTGAAAAGCGGTGCGAAATATAAGTATAAAGTGAGAGCACTTTATAAAAATTGCAACAGTTCAGTGAAATCTACAAGTACAGCAATATACTTATCAATAACAACCGCAACTGTTGAACAAGCAGAAGACGGAATCAAAGTGAACTGGACTAAGGTGCAAGGTGCGGAGAAGTACAGGGTTTATCGTGTGGAATATAATGAAGCAACAGGTAAATGGGGTTCATTTAAAACGATAAAAACAGTTTCTTCAAAAACCTTGTCATTTACAGATAAATCTGTAAAAGAAGGTTGTACCTACAAATATAAAGTTTGTGTTATAAAAGGTAAAACTTTATCAAGTTATAAATCTACTGCTGGAATAACTTATACAAAATAATTAAAAAAGTCTTGATTGTAAAATGCAATCAAGACTTTTTGTTTTATGAAATATTAATCTTTAAAAGTGAATTCGCCGTTTAATTGTTTTTCAGCTATCTCTGCAATTTCTTCAGGAGTTGCAGTTTTCATAAACTCTGCAAGTTCTGTTCTTCTTGCCTGAAGGTCAGAGTACATTCTCTCACGCTTATCAGCTGAAAGTGTGTAGAAGAGTTTAGGTACAATTCCTAAGCATGATGAAATGATGGGGATACCTGTACCAAGTGCGAAAATCCACCATTTTGTTTTATCAGTCTGAGTACCAATTTCTTTACCCTGAATGTAACCGATTTTATTCATCACAATGTTATTCACGCTACCCATAACAGCTCTTTGAAGTTTAGTTATAAGACTTCGTGAAACACCAATCATAGCTTCAGAACGATAACCATTTTTCCATTCACAATAGTCAAGTGCTTCGTTTTGAATTTCTGCAGGAATAACACGCCTTAATCCGTAAACGCACATTTCAAAAATTTCTTCTATAGCCATCAAAGGTAAAATAATACCTTTTTTCTTAAAGTTCTTATTTATTGAACCAATACCAAAGACTGTAAGCCATAGCATATCTGTCCATGCATCTTCTAAAATCCAGAGAGTTTTTGTTGCAAATCTTCTTCTTAAAGGTTCAACAAAACTGTAACTTATAAATTTTATCGGGAACGCAGGAATACCAACAATTGTTTTCCAGGTTATTGAGCCTATAACGTCTATATAGAAGTTTGTTCTGCTGAGTCCTACACTAAAGCCTGATAGAAAATCAGAAAGCACGTAAATGAGCATCGGCTTATTGTTTATTACAGCCTTAAGACAATGCTTTACAGAAGGTTGTTTTATAGATTGAGAAACACGCTCACGTGAAGTTGTTGCAAAGAAAAGTGTGAACGATGCTGAAAGAACGGCACAAGCAATACCAAAGCTTGAAAATAGGTTCTGTAGTGGTATATTAATTTTCTTGTTTGCTATAAGGTCAAACAATATACCGAAAATTTGCTTTGGTAAGTCTTCAACTAAGTGCGAAGTAACATTTGCAAGAGCAATCAGCCTTGAACGCTCTAAGGGTTCGGGGGTTATTGTTGCAAGAAATCCTGTTTTTGCTATTGAAGTAAATGTTTCGGCGGTTTCTGTAACTATACTCATAGCAAAATAGAAAAGCCACTTCGGGAGATGTGTTGCAGCGGTATTCGGGAATATAAATGGAATTAACCACATACAAAGACCTATAAGTGTAAGCGGTATTTCACCAAAAAGAACGTAAGGTTTGAATTTACCAAAACGTGTTCTTGTTCTGTCAACTGTAACACCTATAAATGTATCGTTAATAGAGTCCCATATAGTTGCTATTATATTCTGGATAGCAAGATATCCGAAGTCAATTTTAATAACGTCGTAAATGAAACGTTCTTTAAAATCGTTGATGTTAAGACTTGCACCGATATCGTTTAATATATAGGCGAAGGTTTCACACCTTCCTACATATCGCATCGGTTTGTTAACATCATAAGTAGTTTCTGTATTCATTTTTTCACTCCTTCTAACAAGGAAACTTAAAAAATTTAAAAATTGCCTCAATAGTGTTTTCTTCTACTTCAATATAATGCTCTTTCAACCTCATATGCTCTAAATAATGAGCATCAGAACTCGAAAGAATTTTTAATTCATTTAAGTAAGGGTGTTGCTTTTTTAAAGTATCAACAGTATCAATGTCAGCAACTTCAGCACAGTTGAAATTGAATGAACTGTCAATAGTACCTAAGTTTGAAATTATACTGTAAGAGTTTCTGTCTATATGTGCAGGGTAACAAATTCCGCCATAATCAGCAACAATACTGACGGCATCGTTTGCACTGATAGTTGTTGCTGTAATAAGTAACGTGTGTTCAAAGCCTAAAACATTATCATGTTTATCGAAAACAAGTTGCTCACCAAAAACCGTGGGTTTGTTTCTTATGGGCGGTAAGGTTGAATGCACGTATTCACAGAATTTGTTTGCCATTTTCAAATTTGGAAAAAGGCACACTAAGTGAACCTCTTCAGCAGTACAAAGCTCCATACCTGGAATAACAGTGAGACCTATTTCTTTACCGGCTTCCATAACTGCCTGACAGTTTAAAGTAGAGTTATGGTCGGTTAAAGCTATGACATCCAAATCGTAAAGCTTTGCCATATTTACGATGTTGTTGGGCGTCATTTCGTTATCACCACAAGGGCTCAAGCCCGAGTGAATATGAAAGTCGTAATAGAGCTTCATTGTAATTTAGAAAACTCCGATGCAACCTCGTAAGAATTTTTATCTGTTGTAAGAATTATAACACCATTTTCATCTGCTTTTTGTTTTGCATTGTCATCAAGCGGTGCATTTTCTGTGAGAATAATACAGGCAACATCAGTGAGAACGGCAACACCAATGGAATTGACATTACCCATAACTGTAAGCCATACGTTGCCTTCTTCAGCTCTTGACATAACCCAGCTTAAAAGGTCACCACAGTAGCATCCATCAATTTCTCTGCCGTCGGCTTTATCTTCGTTGCAAAGGAAAGTTAAATTTAATTTGTCGCTTAAATCTTTTACTGTCAAAACAATCACCTAATTATCATTATCATCATTTGTTTCTCTGAATGGTGCAGGGATAAGACTTTCAAAATTATCACTATTTTCTAATTGTGCAAGATTTTGCTTCATTCTGAAAACACAGTCATCCTCTTTTGCAAAGCCACGAACAATATCTTCGGCAAGGCAACGGCAACCAGGAGTACCACAAGTGCCACAATCAAGGCCAGGGAATACTTCTAAAAGTTCGTTCATACGCTTCATTCTCATCATAGCTTCTGCGACGTTATCGGCTAATTTCATAACGTCATCACAAGGCTCTAATTCACCATCTATAAAGAAATAGTCAGGAATTTCTTCTGATTGAAGCGTATTACAGGAAACAGGTGCATATTTTCTTAATTTTCTGAGTCTTGTTTTTGCTATGTAAGGGTTTTCAGAAGTAAGACAACCGCCTACACAACCACCTTGACAAGCGTTGAGCTCAATAAAATCAATTGAGTCGAGAGTGCCTGTTTCAACTTCTTCTAAAATCTTCATACAGTTTTCAATACCATCTGCATGAAGTGTGTTATCGTTAAGAATACCTGATGTCTCACCGCCACTGGATGCCCAACTCATACCAATTATGCCTGAGTTTTGTTCTGCATCAGGGATATTGTATCGGTCACCTTTTTCCATAATCTTCACGAGAACAGGGTAAATATCATTAATACCTACTGCACCGTCAACGTTTGATTTTTCTACACCTAAAGGATTTTTGAAAGAGGTTATTTTTGCAGGGCACGGTGAAATAAAGAAAACACCGATTTCCTGTGGTTTTAAACCTGTTTCTTTAACAGCTTTTTCACGTGCAAGTTTTGCGGCTAATTCTACCGGAGAATTTATTGGTAAAAGATTTTCTAATAAATCAGGAAAGCGTACTCTTATAAGACGTACAACTGCAGGACAGGCTGATGAAATAACTGGTAGTTTTAATTTATTCTTTTTCATCATAAACCTTGTTGCTTCTGAAACTAATTCAGCTGCTGCGGCAACTTCGAAAACAGCGTCAAAACCTAAAAGCGGTAACGCTCTTAATATAGGTGTAGCATTCTCTAAATTATTAAATTGCGCATAAAGTGCAGGGGCAGGGAGTGCTATTCTGTATTTGTAATTTACTATTTGTGACAATGAGTCACGACTTATATATTTTGCGTGATGTGGGCAAACTCTTACACATTCGCCACAATCAATACAACGCTCGTTTATAATATGAGCTTTACCAGCACGAACTCTTATTGCTTGAGTAGGACAACGCTTGATACAGTTTGTACAGCCTTTACACTTGTCTTTGTCAAGTCGTACTGAATGGAAATATTTATTCATAATAAACCTACCAAATTTTATTTTACAAAAACTTTTAAGTGAATTGTAGTACCAACACCGACTTTTGTATCAATAACCATTTCGTCAGTGTATTTTTTTATATTGGGGAGACCCATACCAGCACCAAAGCCTAACTGACGCACATTTTCTGGTGCGGTTGAAAAGCCTTCTTTCATAGCGAGAGAAACGTCAGGAATACCAGGGCCCTCGTCAATTAAATCAAGTGCAATACATTCAGGGGTGATTTCAACGTCAATAACGCCACCACCAGCGTGTATTACCATATTTATTTCACCCTCGTAAACGGCAATAGCAACGTTTCTTACTATTTCATTTGGAAAACCAAGCCCTTTTAATTCACGCTTGATTTTGCCTGAAGCCTCACCAGCACAAGTGAAGTCGTTACCACTTACATCATAATGAAGTTTAATTGATTCCATCAGATACCGCTGCCTCCTTTAAGACCATTTTTATAAAGAAGACCGCAAGCGGTGAACATTTCTAAATCACTTCTTAAAAGAACTATATCTCTTTCAGTTGCAAGGTCAATCATATCTATACTTGGTTTTTTTCCACGAACGAAAACAATGCATTTCATATCCATCATTTCCGCAGTTCTTACAACCTGGGGATTAACAAGCCCTGAGAGAAGAACAGCTTGCTCCTTAACGTAAGCTAAAACATCGCTCATCATATCACTACCGCAGGCGG
>JAZNUL010000080.1:0-3015 GCA_045592285.1 Acutalibacteraceae bacterium | reverse complement strand
AACTCTTGCGGGTCACACATTCCAACACGAATTAAGAATCTCAGCAATAAACGGAATGTTAGGTAGCATTGACGCGAACCAGGGTGACTATTTACTCGGGTGGGATACTGATGAATTCCCATTTGATGTTTATGAAGCAACTCTTTGTATGTATGAAGTTCTTAAAGCTGGTGGTCTTACAGGTGGCTTTAACTTTGACGCTAAAAACCGTAGACCAAGTAATACATTTGAGGATATGTTCCACGCATACATTTTAGGTATGGATACATTCGCTTTAGGTCTTTTAAAGGCTGCTGCAATTATTGAGGATGGCAGAATTGATGATTTTATTAAAAATAAATATTCATCATTCAATAATACAGAAATCGGTAAAAAGATTTTAAGTGGTAGTGCTACACTCAGCGAACTTGCTGATTACGCTATTAACTTAGGCGATACTAAAGACGTTCAGAGTGGCAGACAAGAATATTTAGAAAGTGTTATGAATTCAATACTTTTCTCATAATTAATAAAAATTAACGAGTTAACTGACCAAAATCAGTTAACTCGTTTTTTATAATTATTTCTTTAAAATTTCGCCGTTATAAATAATATCAATATTTGAAATGTCGCCATCTAATTTATATTTAGAAAGTTTTCCATCTTTCCACTCAATATGAACAGTAATATTTCCAACTGCTTTAAGTCCTTTAACCTTACCGTTTTTCCAGCTTGTAGGAAGAGCAGGGAGTAAGAAGATTTTGCCCTCTCTTGATTGAAGTAACATTTCACAAATACCACTTGTGCAGCCATAGTTACCGTCAATCTGGAATGGTGGGTGAGCATCGAAAAGATTAGGGTAAGTTCCGCCACCGTGGTATCTTATCTGCTTTGGTAATACTGGTTTTAATTGCATTTTGAGAAGTTTTAATGCGTGGTCGCCGTCCCAAAGTCTTGCCCACATATTAATTTTCCAGCCTAAACTCCAGCCAGTACCATTATCACCACGTAATTCAAGAGATTTTTTACAAGCTGCGGCAAGTTCAGGTGTTTTGTCTGGAGTAATAAGTTGTGCAGGGTGAAGTCCATATAAGTGCGATTTGTGTCTGTGGTGTGGTTCAACTGCTTCTTGCTCTTCGTACCACTCTAAAAGCTCACCTTGAGAACCAGTTTTAAATGGTAAGAGCTTACCTAAAGCATTTTCAACGTCTTTTGTGAAGTCATCGTGAATACCAAGAACTTTAGCACTTTTAAGAATATTCTCAAAATTTTCTCTTATGATTGCCATTGTCATTGTTGATGTAGCGCTTACTGAAATATGTCTTTTGCCAAAATGGAAATCATTTTCAGGAGAAGTTGATGGTGCGAAAATTAAATAACCATCTTTATCTTCAACTAACATATCAAGGAAAAATTCTGCTGACTTTTTTATAAGAGGATAGCCAGTTTCCTTTAAGAAATTCTTATCATTTGTGTAAAGGTAGTGGTTATAAATATGTTCACAAAGCCAGCCGCCAGCCATTGGCCAGAATGCCCACTGAGCAGCACCAGCAACACAGTCAGCGTGACGCCATAAGTCAACATTATGGTGAACACAGAAGCCACGAGCGTGGTAACGTTTTTGTGCAATCTTTTCACCAGTAACAGATAAATCTTTTACAAATTCAACTATTGGTAAATTACATTCTGCAAGGTTACACATTAAAACTGGCCAGTAGTTCATTTCTGTGTTGATATTAACTGTGTAGTTTGAGTGCCAAGGTGCTCTGAATTTATCATTCCAGATACCTTGTAAGTTAGTAGCTTGTGTTCCTTTTCTTGATCCAGAAACAATTAAATATCTACCAAAGTTAAAAATAAGAGTATAAAGAGCAATATCTTTTGCACCTTTATCGTGTTTTATTAAACGTTTATTAGTTGGTACATCACCTTTGTTGTCTGTACCAAGGTCAAGTGATACTCTTGAGAAAAGTGCAGTAAAATCATCAGTATGCGATTTTTTAAGTGTTTTGTAATCAACTGCTGAAACACTTTCAAGCATTTTAAGACAAGCATTTTTATATTCTTTACCTTCTAATGCAGGGTGTTTATCAAAACCGTTAAATGAGTTTTCAGTTGTAAAGAATATATAAGCTTTTGAAGCGTTTTCAACGGTTATGTAATTTTTAGAATATGAAACTTTACCATCAGAAATCACTTTAACACTTGCTCTGAAGCTCATACCGTGTAATTCTTTTTCTTCTGGGTAAAACTCGCATCTGTTAAGAAGCTCTAAATTATCTTGTTCATCAGATGGGCAGATGCCGTCTAAAATTAAAACATCATTTTCAGTGAATGATTCACCTTTGAGTTGAGTTGAAAGAGAAAGTTTAAAGTTTAAGGCTTTTTTACTTGCAGAGTATTTTTGGATGAATGCATTATTGGGAGCAGAAACGAAAGCTTCTCTCTTATATTCGACATCATTTTTTGTATAACTTACAGTATGAATGCCTGTACTTAAATCAAGAATTCTTTTGTATTCCTTTGCACGACAGCCTTTTGTATCAAACTTTATATTAATATCACAAAGTGGAAGATAGCTTTGAGTCCAGTTGCCTAAGCATTCTTCTTCAATTATATCTTGTGCTTCGTCATATTTACCCTTGAGAGACAATTCTCTTGCTTTTAAGAAATTTTCATATGTATTTTCTTTAATTCTTGTTTCTCTCGGGAAACCGGTCCATAAAGTATCACTATTCATACAGATTTTTTCAGTGTTTGTTTTACCGAAAACCATCGCACCAATAGAGCCGTTACCTAATGGTAAAGCTTCAACCCACTCTTTTGCAGGGGATGAATAGTATAAATTTAATGAATCATTCAACATAAAAACACCTACTAATGAAATTTTTAACATATTATACCTTAGTATTTTGTAAAAATCAATGATTTTAACAAGATAATGTTGTAAAATGAAGAATAATATGCTATATTTAGTAAGTATTCACTTTTAGTTTGGAGTGGTGTTTAATGAAAACAATTCTTGAAAAAAGCAAA
>JAZNUL010000079.1:0-11612 GCA_045592285.1 Acutalibacteraceae bacterium | reverse complement strand
TGTTGAGTTAGGAACGATATTAGCAGCACCTGCTCTAGCTCTTCTCATGTCACCCTTTCTGTGTGGGCCGTCGAGAATCATCTGGTCGCCTGTGTAAGCGTGGATTGTGCTCATGATACCGCTCTGGATTGGAGCATAATCGTTAAGAGCTTTAGCCATAGGAGCAAGGCAGTTTGTTGTGCAAGATGCAGCAGAAATGATTGTATCATCAGCTGTAAGAGTATCTTCGTTTACGCTATAAACGATTGTTTTGAGGTCGTTACCTGCAGGAGCAGAAATAACAACTTTTTTAGCACCAGCATCAATGTGAGCCTGGCTCTTATCTTTTGAGCAGTAGAAACCTGTGCATTCAAGAACTACGTCAACACCGATTTCACCCCAAGGAAGTTCCTTAGCGTCTGCTTTAGCATAGATTTTAAGTGTTTTGCCGTCAACTGTGATTGTACCTGCTTCATCATCAGCAGTAACAGTGTGAAGGTTTTCACCCATTTTACCACAGTAGCCACCTTGTGCTGTATCATACTTTAAAAGATGAGCGAGCATTGATGGTTTTGTAAGGTCGTTGATAGCTACAACATCGTAGCCTTCAGCACCAAACATTTGACGGAATGCGAGACGGCCGATACGACCGAAACCGTTAATTGCAACTTTAACTGACATTTGAATTACCTCCAAATATTTTTTATTACGCTAATTATTTTACCACAAAACAGAATAATTGCAAGAACTTTGACATAAATTTAACTTAAAAATTTTAAGTTTTGGCAAAATGTGAAAAAATCTAAAAATTATACTGTGTTTTTGTGTAAATTTACATATTAACCACGTTTATAGGTTTACCCTCTAAAAATGCCTTGATATTGCCGTTGAGAATTTCTAAAAGTCTAAGTCTTGTTTCATATGCTGCCCAGGCAATATGTGGTGTTAAAAATACGTTCTCAGCACTTAAGAGGGGATTGTCTTTCTTTGGTGGCTCTGTTGAAAGTACGTCTGCACCAAAGTAAGAAAGCTTGCCACTGTTTAAAGCATCAGCAACATCCTGCTCATTTATAACTGCACCACGTGCTGTGTTAATAAGTGATGCACCATCTTTCATATTGGCAATAAAATCTTTGTTTACTAATTCATTTGTTTTATCTGTCAACGGACAATGTAAAGAGATGTAGTCAGAGTTTTTCTGCACATCTTCGAGTGTGGTGAACTTGATTCTTTCATCTGCCTGCTTTTTACCAGATGGAGTGTAAACCAAAACATTCATATTAAAGGCGAGTGCAATTTCAGAAACTCGTCTGCCGATTTTACCAAAACCTACAATACCCAAGGTTTTACCGCTCAATTCATTAAGTGGAGTGTTCCAGTAACAAAAATCTTTGCAATCTGACCATTCGCCCTTTTTTACAGAGTCAGTATAATGACCAACTCTGTTTGTGAATTCAAGTATAAACGAAAAAACAGTTTGAGCTACGGCGTTTGTGGAGTAAGAGGGGATATTTGAAACAGGGATATTTCTTTCTCTTAATGCTACTGTGTCAAGCTGATTAAAACCCGTTGCAAGTGTTGCAACAAATTTGAGCTTTGGCAGATTTTTTAAAATATCTCTTGTAATAGCAACTTTGTTTACAATTAAAACGTCAGCATCTTTGCTTCTTTCTAAAACTTTTTCGGGTGGAGTTCTGTCGTAAACAGTGAGGTTAAAAACAGACTCTAAATAGTCCCAATTTAAGTCACCGGGATTTTCAGTGTAGCCGTCAAGAATAACAGCATTCATTTTATTTTCCATAATATCAACTCGCTTTTTTATACTGTTAAATATAATAACAAATTTGTATATTTTTTTCAATAGCACTATAATTCAATATTTACTTGACCTTAAGCATAAAATGTTATAAAATGAAAATTATTAATGTTCTTTTAATACAAATGTTAGGCAGGTAATTGCTTGAAAAAATTCAAAAAGAGAACAAAGGAAGAAAAACGCTCGCTTATTTTAAAAATAATCAGCATAGCTTGTTTTTCAGTTGCTTTGTTTTTAGTAGGTTTAACCTATTTTATGACGTTACCAGCAGTACAATCAAGAGTTTTAGAAATTCAGGATTGGTTTAACAGAATAGAGTTATTTATAGCAAGTCTTAATAAGCTTGGTGCATTTTTTACGGTTTTAGCACTTTTCCTTATTAAAAGTGTTATTCCGTTTTTACCGCTTTCAGTGTTATTTATAAGCACTGGTCTTGTTTTCCCCGCACCCTTGGCGGCGGCAATAAATGTTTTAGGGTTTATGATTTTAGTTACTGCAAAATATGCCTGGGGTCAGAAGTTTGGTGGAGGTTCTGCTCACAAGGTTTTAGTAAAATCAGAAGTTGTTTATGATTTTATGGATTTAGGTGGCAAGGGTAACTGGTGGATGCTCGTTATTTTACGTTTTGTGCCTTTTATTCCTATAAATACTGTCAGCAGAATTTACGGCGCAACCTCAATGGACCCGTTACTCTTCTGTCTGTTTTCAGTATTAGGATTTTTACCAAGAATTATTACGTGGAGTATCATTGGTGTTAACATCACCGACCCGTTCTCAGTCAAATTTATGGCACCAATTATAATACTTCTCATAATAAGTGGTATTTCAGTTTTAGTATTAAGAACAATGTTAAATTATATAGACAAAAATAAGAAAAAGGAGTCTTAAAGAATGAAAATTCAGGAAATCTCAACACAGGAATTTTTAAAAAGATTAGAAGTTGTTTATGGTGATGACGCTAAAAGACAGCAAGAAAGATATTTGTCACTTGCAGAAAGCTTCAAAAATGATTTTGGTTCTGACAAAGAGGTTCGTTTTTTCTCAGCACCAGGCAGAACTGAAGTAGGTGGCAACCACACAGACCATAATAATGGTAAGGTTTTAGCGGCTGCTATTAATCTTGATGCTGTTGCAATGGTTGAAAAAAGAGACGATTTAATTATAAACGTTAATTCACAGGGGTATTCACCACTCACAGTTGATGCTGGCGATTTAGAAATCAAGGACGAAGAAGCAGGTAAATCAAATGCACTTATCCGTGGTATGTGTGCACGCTTTAAAGAATTAGGCTACAATTACGGCGGATTTAATGCAAGTGTAACATCAGAGGTTCTTTCAGGCTCTGGCCTTTCATCATCTGCGGCATACGAAGTTCTTATTGGCACAATTCTCAATTACTTATATAACGATGGTAAAATCAGTGCAGTAGAAATTGCTTGTATTTCACAGTACGCTGAAAACGTATATTTCAAAAAGCCTTGTGGTCTTATGGACCAGACTGCTTGTTCAGTTGGTGGCTTTGTGCAGATTGACTTTAAAGATACAAAAAATCCAGTAATTAATAAAGTTGATTTTAATTTAGATGAATTCAACCACGCTCTTTGCATTGTTGATACAGGCGGAAATCACGCTGATTTAACAGATGATTATGCAGCAATAAGATTAGAAATGAACTCTGTTGCAGAATATCTTGGCAAATCTGTTTTAAGAGAAGTTGAGCCTTCTGAAGTATTCAGTAAAATGGGTGAAATCAGAAAGAAAACTGGTGACAGAGCACTCGAACGTGCAATTCACTTCTACAACGAAAATAGCCGTGTAGAAAGATTAGCTTGTGCTTTAGATAAGAAAGACTTCGACGAATTTAAGTCAATCATTATTGAAAGTGGTAAATCTTCTTATATGTACAACCAGAACTGCTTTACACTTAAAAATCCTGATAGTCAGCCAGTTGCTCTTGCACTCTGCTTAACAGAAGAATTATTAAAAGGCAAAGCAGCTTACAGAGTTCACGGCGGTGGTTTTGCAGGTACAATTCAGGTGTTCTTACCAAAATCAGAAATTGAAAATTACGTAACTGCAATGGAAAAAGTATTTGGTGAAAATTCTTGCTATATTCTTTCAGTAAGAAGCCACGGCGGTTGCGAAATTTAAAATGATTAAACAGATAGAAAAAATCGAGGAAATTAACGGTGTTAATTCGCCGTTAATCCCTCGTATTTTTGTGGCTTATAAATATAAATCGGGTAGCGATAACGCCTGGCGACAAGTTGACGATGAAAATAACACAATCGCACTTTTATCATCGGTAGATGGTAATTTTACTCTGATTGCAACAGAGCAGACAAATATTGAAGAAATTGAAGAGTTTTTGCTATTTTTAGGTTGTAATTCTTTGATTTCAAACGTCAAACTTACGTCATCTGCAAAAAGTTATTCACTTTTTAAATTTTCGGGCGATGAAAATATAAATTGCAACGAGCGTTTCACTGTTTTGAACATGGAGTCCTCAATCAGTGCTTATCGTGGTTATCACGCCGTGCTTTTTATGGATATGGACGATGACTTTGATTTGTGGTACTGCGATTTTTCAAAGAAAATAGTAAATGGTGATGCAAAAGCAGTTGCTTTAAACCAATTTGAGATTTATCTTTCAATAGCTACAGCACCAATGATTTTTAAAAATACTGCAATAATTTCAGGTGTTTATACTTTAAGACGTTTCAGAAACAGAGGCTATTCAAAGGCTACTATTTATAAGTTAATTGAAGAACTTAAGAAAGATAACGTAACTGATATTTATTTGTGGTGTGAAAAAGACGTAGAAGAATTCTACAAGAAAATTGGCTTTATAAAAGTCGGGAATGTATATTTAGAAACGGAGTTATAAAATGAATTTTTTTGAATTCAGCGAAAAGACAAATGAACTTTCAAAAATTGCTCTCAAGAAAGCAAAAGAGCAGTTTGAAATTATTGACGAAATAACAGAATATAACCAACAAAGAGTGCTTAAAGCATTTATAAATCACGGAGTTTGTGAATCTCACTTTGTTTCTTCAACCGGTTATGGTTACGGCGACAGAGGACGTGAGGTTTTAGACGAAGTTACAGCCGAGATTTTCGGTGCTGAAGATGCACTTATAAGACACAGCTTTGCAAGTGGTACTCATACACTTGCTGTAATGCTTTTTGGCGTTTTAAGACCAGGTGATAAAGTTCTTTCAGCAACTGGTGTACCTTACGATACAATTCATTCAGTTATTGGTCTTAGTGGTGAGGGTATGGGATCGCTTAAAGATTTTGGCATTGAGTTTGAAATTATTGATTTACTTGAAGATGGCACAGTCGATTTTGACGGATTACAGAAAAAATTAAAAGAGGAAAACTACAAAGCAGTTTATATTCAACGCTCACGTGGTTATTCATTAAGACCAACTCTGACTTCAAACGAAATAAAGAAAATTGTTGATATAACAAAATCGAATTCAAAAGCAATCACTATTTTAGATAACTGCTATGGCGAATTCACAGAAAAAGTAATGCCAGGTGAAATCGGTGTTGATGTTTTCGCTGGTTCGTTAATAAAAAATCCAGGTGGCGGTATTGCAAAATGCGGTGGTTACATAGCTGGCAGAAAAGATTTAATTGAGCTTTGCTCATACAGAATGACAACCCCTGGTATTGGTCGTGAAGTCGGGGCTACTCTTGGTAATAACCGTGATATTTTTATGGGGCTTTTCTCAGCCCCACACGTAACAGGCGAAGCGTTAAAAACAGCAGTGTTTACCGCATCTCTTTTTGAAGAAATGGGTTACGAAGTTTCACCAAGCTCAAGCGAAACAAGAGCAGATATTATTCAGAGCATTAAGCTTCAGACACCAGAAAAATTAATTGCTTTCTGTCAAGGACTTCAAAGTGGATCTGCAATAGACAGTTTCGTAGTACCTGAGCCTTGGGCAATGCCGGGGTATGACAGCGAAGTTATTATGGCAGCGGGGGCATTCACAAACGGCTCTTCAATAGAGCTTTCTGCTGATGCACCTTTACGTGAACCATTCGCAGTATGGCTTCAGGGTGGACTCAACTTCCATAGTGCAAAAATCGGCGTGATGCTCGGAGCAGAGCGAGTTCAAAAAGTTGAAAATTGAAAGTTTAAAGTTGAAAGTTTCGGAAGCCTTACGGCTTGATTGAAATTAAATATCCATAACAACAACTACATTCTCTCATTTAAAGATTACGTTTAAATCTAAAATGAACGAATGTAGTTGTTTTATTCATTTTATAATTACGGCGTAGCCCCATAACTTTCAATTTTCAACTCTCAACTTTCAATTTGTTTAAAATATAAATCTCTTCAGCAACCTCTTTAAACACAGGTGCACAATCACTACTTCCCGAAATGCCGTTTTCTTTCATTACACAAATTACATATTGTGGGTTTTCATAAGGAAAAAAGCCAACGTACCACGAGTGAGAAATTTCTATTCCGTTTTTACCATACTGTCCACTTTCAGCCGTTGCAGTTTTGCCACACGACTGAAAAAGTGAAGTGAATGCTGGTTTGCCAGTACCAGTTGTTACAACGTTTAAAAGGTACTCTTTTAAAATATTACACGTTTCAGTTTTTAATACTCTTTCACTTGTTTTTTTATTAATCTGTGTGAAGTTTTCATTTTCATCTACAAAACCCTTGATTAAACTTGGCTCAGTATAAATGCCACCATTAGCAACAGTAGCGTAACAGTTTGCAATCTGTAATGGTGTAGCAAGTAAAGACCCTTGACCAAAACCTAAGTTACCAATAGAAGCATCGCTGTTCAGTTCTTCAATATCTGGTAAATTACCTTTATCTGTCATATAACCATTACCAAAATCGATGTAGTTATTAAAACCTAAGTCCGAGGCGGTTTCCAAGAGGTTTTCTGCACCAACGTTACAACTTAATTCTATGAAATAAGGATTGCAAGAGTAGGTGAGAGCGTTTTTTAAATCCATTTCACCGTGCCCATCTTTTTTGTTGCAGTTAAACGTGTTTTCGCTTTTCTTTATACTGCCGTTGCATTCGTAAATTAAAGCACTTGCGCCATTTTCTAAAGCACTTGCAGCAGTGACTATCTTAAAAACAGAACCAACGCTATACCCTGAAAATGCTCTGTTAATAAATGGCGAGTTTTCATTTTTTAAAGTTTCTTCAAGATTTGTTCTATCTATTACAGGTAACGATGCACACGCTAAAATTTCACTTGTTTCTACGTCTAAAACAACACCACAACCAACCTCTATGTTATGATTTATTAAAGCGTTTTCTAAGATTTTTTGAATATCTTTATCAATAGTCAGCGCAACACCTGAACTATTGTTGTAGTTATCGTTATGAACTTCTGTTGGTTCGCCGTTTAAAACTCTACCCAAAGCATCACAATGATATTTTAAACTGAGTGAACCACTCGCATTTTCAAGAACTGAATCATAATATCTCTCAATGCCATATTCACCCTTGTTAGCTTTGCAATATCCCAATATATGCGAGAGTAAATTGCCTTCATAACGTTCAAATGTTGTAAGAGTCAGAATATCATTACTTTGCTCAAAATAATCCAATTCTGGCACAGAGGTAGTTACCAAATGACCTTTTTTTAGTTCTGTTTCAACCTGCGTTTTATTTAATAATCTTTCAATTTCAACAAAACTTTTTGCAGTTGGCTTAATACACGCTATATATTTTTCTTTGCTGTTTGTTATCCGTTTTAAATTTCTGTCATAAATATTCCCGCGGCTTAAAGCAATGGTGTTGGTTTTTAGTGTGTTAGTGGTACTGACAGAGTAAATATTTTTAACACTAAGTAAGTAAATTCTGAAACTCAGAGACGAAAAAATTAAAAATAAAATAAGTGTTAAAGCTATAATTCTTTTTTTCATTTTATCACCAACATTTATTGTTGACAAAAAATCTTAATTTTATATAATTATTATATATGTTTATATATCTTTTTGAGAGGAGCAAAAACAATGGACGAACGTTTTTCTCGTTCTGCGAGAATTTTCGGTGTTGAAAATCAAGAAAAATTAAATAGTGCAAAAGTCCTTGTTTTTGGCTTGGGCGGTGTCGGTGGTGCCGTGTGTGAAGCACTCGCACGTAGTGGTGTTGGCACAATAGGACTTGTCGATAAAGACACAGTAGATATTACAAATATCAATCGTCAGCTTATTGCAACCGAAAGCACAGTTGGAATGAAAAAAACTGAAGCTTCAGAAAATCGACTTCTTGAAATAAATCCCCAAATAAAATTAAATAAATACGATTTGTTTTATTTACCAGAAACCGCAGACAAAATTAATCTTTCAGAATATGATTATATTGTTGATGCTATTGACAACGTAACTGCAAAATTAGAGCTGATTGTAAGAGCAAAAGAGCAGAATATCAAAATCATTTCTTCAATGGGCACCGGCAATAAAATTCACCCCGAAATGTTAGAAATTGCAGATATCAGTAAAACAAGCGTGTGTCCACTTGCAAGGGTAATAAGAAGAGAGTTAAGAAACAAAGGGATAAACCACTTAACTGTAGTTTATTCAAAAGAAGAACCACAAAATATTGATGGCGAAAGAACACCAGCTTCTTCAACATTTGTGCCAATTTCTGCTGGTGTTTTAATAGCGTCAAAGGTAGTACAGGATATTTTAGAAATTAAGTAATAATAGATTTAGGAGTTTATGTTATGAATTTTACACAATGCGACAAACCAGGCGTAGTTGAGTGCTTTGCACTCGTTAAAAGCTGTGACAAAAAGAGTGCCAAAAACGGCAGTACATATTTAGATATGCTTTTAGCAGATAAAGATGGCGAAATTTACGCTAAAATGTGGGATTACAGAGAAGAAATAACCCCACTCCCAGAAGTTAATACAGTAGTAAAAGCACGTGGTACATTACAGCAATATAACGGAAACGACCAGTTTATTGTTCAACGTTTAAGACCAACAGTTGAGGGTGATAACGTTTCTGTTTCAGACTTTGTAAAATCTGCTGATGTTTCTGGTGAAGAGATGTATGGCGTTATTATCTCTTTAGTGAATACCTTTAAAGACGAAGAATTAAAAAGAGTTGTTTTAGCAATTTTAGAAGAACACAAGGAACAATTACTTTTCTTCCCAGCGGCAGAAAAACTTCATCACGCAATGGCTGGTGGGCTTCTTTACCACACACTTTCAATAGTTCGTTTAGCTGAGAGTGTTTGCGCTATTTACCCTTCAATAGATAAAGAACTTCTTTTATCAGGTGCAATTCTTCACGATATTGCAAAGCTTAAAGAATACACAGTAAATAACACTGGTCTTGTAGATGGTCACACAGTAAGTGGTATGCTTTTAGGCCATCTTGTAATGGGTAGCGAAGAAGTCGGCAGAAAGTGTGATGAGTTAGGTATTTCTGAAGAAATAAAAGTTCTTCTTCAGCATATGCTCATTTCACATCACGGCAAATTAGAATTTGGTGCAGCAGTAAGACCATCTTTTATTGAAGCAGAAATTCTTTCACAACTCGACTTGTTTGACGCTAACATGTATGAAATGGCAGAAGCAGTCGGCGGTGTAAAGCAAGGCGAATTCACAGGCAGACTCTGGATGCTTGATAACAGAAAAATGTATAACCACGGCAGAATAGTGGTTGAACCCAAAGCAGACTTAATAAAGTGAGAATTTTACTATGGAATGGCAAGAAATTAAAATATCAGTTAATTCTGAAGATACTGAAAGAGCAAATAATATTGCAGTAATGGCTGTGCCTTATGGCATTTATACAGAAGATTACAGTACTCTTGAACAAGAGGCGTGGGATATTGCTCACATAGATTTAATTGACGAGGACCTTTTAAAGAAGGATAGAAGCAAGTCAATTATTCATATTTACATAGGCGAAAATGATAACCCACAGGAAGCGATTTCTTTTGTATCTCAGAGATTAGATGCAGAAAAAATCCCTTACACAATAGATACTTCTGCCTGTAAGGAAGAAGATTGGCTTAATAACTGGAAAAAGTATTTTAAACCGCTTAAAATTGGTAAAAGACTTTTTGTAAGACCTATATGGGAAGAAAATTTTGACGCTGAAAACAGAGTTGTTTTAAATATTGAACCAGGTGCCGCTTTTGGTACTGGTGCTCACGATACAACACGCCTTTGTCTTGAAACTCTTGATAAAATTATTAAGAAAGGCGACACAGTTTTAGATATGGGTTGCGGTAGTGGTATTTTAGCAATTTCTTCACTTCTTTTAGGTGCTAAAACTGCCTTTGGTGTAGATATTGACCCACTTGCAGTAAAAACTGCAAAAGAAAATGGTCTTATGAATAATTTTAAAGAGCCAGAGCTCACGTTCGTATGTGGCGACCTTGACGAAAATGTTAAGGGGAAATATTCGGTAGTTGTAGCAAATATCGTGGCAGATGTAATTATGATGTTCGCACCGAATGTAAGAAAATATATGACACCTGACGGCGTATTCATCGCTTCTGGTATTATAGACACCCGTGCAGATGAAGTAATCTCTTGTCTTGAAAGTAACGGCTTTACCATTGTAGAAAGATATGAGCAAAATGGCTGGAATTGTTTAGTAATGCGATAAGCATTACTAAACAGCGATATAAATTCTTACGAATTTGCGATATGTCTTTGACGCGATATACTTCGTGCGATATGTTTGCTTACGCAAACGATTTTAGTCGAGAATTTATATCATATCGCATACGAGCGAAAGCGAGTATATATCGCAATTGTATTTATGCAATTATATCGCGTTTGCTTTAGCAAACATATCGCATAGTCAAAGGAGAAAAAACTATGGAGAAGTTTATTGTAGCAACAGAAAATTCGTGGTGGATAATTATAGCACTTGTTACTATTTTCATTCTCTTTGCTGTTTTCGTTGAAATATTCAGCCGAAAAAACTTTAAAGGGAAATATTTAGAGTTTATTCCTATTTCTTTTATGATTGGTTGCGGAATTGTCGCTTTAATTTTTAGTTTAATGCTTGTCTGGTGGCTTGCTTTACCGTTATGTGTTGGTATGGTGTGTCTTGCGAGAATGCACGAAAAAACTGAAATTATGTTATACTTCAGGAAAAAGAATGAAACCATTGAAGACTACAAACCTTACCAGTCAAATCTATTCGCAATGTGTTCAAGTTCCTTTGTGTCTTATATGGTAGGGGTAATAGTTCGATTCTATTTTGAATTGTGAATTTAAGGAGAAAATAATGAAAATACCATTTCCAAGTTACCAGACAACATTCACTTGCGATTGCACAATGCAAGAAGTAACTAAGAAAATTCAGGATTGTGTAGCACAAAATCCAAAAGAAATGAAAATCAAAAAATCAGAGTATGATGGCATTCAAAGATTTGTTATAGAAACAAGTACAGGCTCGGTTTTTATGCACAATTCTTTCTCACCTGCAATTTATATATCATTAAGCTCATTAGGTGGGAAAACTGGTGTTAATTTGATTTTTGAACTTCCAAAATATGCAAAATTATTTACAAGATTTTATATTTGCTCGTGCTTGGTTTTTGCAGTTTTTATGTTTTTAGATTCAATAATAAAAAACGAATATGCAGATTTCTTGTGGAACTTTCTTCCAGTTGTATTTTGTCTGTATTGTTATTTTTTGAGTTTGTTCGGTTTGCGTTTATCTTCGCAGGGCAAACTAAAACTAATTCTACAAAGTTTAGATTACCATTACAACGGCAAAGACTTTTTACCACAATTGCAAAGAGTTAAGTTCTTTAACTCAAAAAAAGAATGATATACAAAGCCTGACT
>JAZNUL010000078.1:0-16149 GCA_045592285.1 Acutalibacteraceae bacterium | reverse complement strand
CCGTTTTTTGTCTTGTTATACGTCAGTATGACTTCGCCAAAGAAACACCTTACTGCACCAAAATCTTTACAATTTTAGGTGCGAGCAGTTTTGTAAGACAAAAAAATTTTCAGTAACAAGGAAAAACTCGCAGGAATACTGACGTATTTCAAGAGTTTTGACGATGTTAGTGGGAATTTTTGTCTTCCAAAACCGTGCGGTGTTCGACTCCCGTCACCTTAAATCTGCATAAATTGGGAAGTGGTCAGAAACATATTTTCCATCAATACCAGCAGTTACTACTCTATAAGTATCGGCAGAAAAGTTATCGTTAATCATAACGTAGTCGATAATAGATTTTTCTTGCTCTGATGGGTGAGTGTCGTGATAAGTAAGATAGTTTACTGTGTTTTCTGCTTTGTATTTTGTGTCATACATAAAGCCAGAATTAACAAATTGAAGGTAGTTTTCTTCGCCCTCTAAAATGTTCATATCTGCAGTGAATACTGCTGGAATATCATTGTATTTTTTGAGATGTCCCAGCATAAGCTCCACGCCGTTTCTACGTGCTAAAACGCCAATATGGTCAAGGTGGGTGTTTACGTGAACATAGCTTTCTTTTGTTTCTTTATTTTCTAAAACTGCCCAGGTGCATATTCTGTAGCAAACGGCATCCCAACCTTTAGATTCTTTTTCTGGAGTTTCTGAAAGCCAGAAGTTACCACTTTCTGTTACTGTGTATTTACCTTTAAGGTAGAATATAGATGAATATTCGCCGTTTTCTTCGCGAGGAATTCCTATATAGTCATATTTATCGCTTAAAGCAGTTTTTAAATATTCCATCCACTGGGGAGTTGCTTCCTGAATGCCAACAGAATCTGGTGCACCTTTAAAAATAGTGTCGCTTACAAGAGTGTAACGAGATTCAGCCGTCTGAACACCAACGTCACCACAGCGTATATTGAAAGACATAATTCTGATTGTATCTTCTTTTTTAGGAAGAAAATCAAAGACTTTATCTTGTGGAACTAATTCAATTTCGCCACTTTCAATATCTCTTTTAATAAGTTCTTCGATTTCTAATAATTCTTTTTCAGTTAACATAAAACTCACACTCTTTTTTGTTTGGAATAATATGTAAAAATTATATCACAGTTTTTGTGGGGAGTAAAGAAGGATTTCATATATTATCTTGATTTGATTATAGTTAAGTGTTAAAATATACAAGGTGATTATTTTGGAAAAGATTTTAGTTAAGGTTAAAACCGATAGAGAAATAAGAGAAGAATTTTTGGAATGCTTCAGTAACAGGGCAGAGCTTGTTTTTTGTGATAAAGAAATAAGCGAAAACGACCTTAAAACTGCAACTGTAATTGTTGGTGAGCCTACTGAGAATGAATTAGCATTGGCAGAAAATTTAAAGTTGTTACAACTTACCTGGGCTGGTGCTGATAAATTTTTAAAAATGAAAAATTTCCCCAAAAGCACAGTTCTTGCAACAGCGAGTGGTGCGTTTGGAGAAGTTATTTCAGAATATGTAATTGGCGGAATACTGGCTCTTTACAGAGATTTTCATTTCTATATTAAAAATCAGCAAAACCATATATGGCAAAAAAGAGAGACAGTTGAAACTATAACTGGCAAAACTGTTCTTATTTTAGGTACAGGCGATATAGGCAGAACAACTGCTAAAAAGCTTAAAGCTTTAGGTGCTAAAGAAATATTTGGTGTAAGAAGAAAATCGAAAGAAGATTTTTTAGAAAATTTCGACGAGATTTTTGATATTGTTGAACTTGAAACTTTGTTACCAAAAGCAGATATTGTAGTTTGCTGTTTACCAGAAACAAATGCTACTATTGGCGTGTTAAATGAAGAGATGCTTTCTCTTATGAAAGAAAATTCTATTTTAGTAAACGTTGGTCGTGGTAGCCTTATTGTTACAAGTGATTTAATTAAAGTTTTGGAAAGTGGCAAAATCAAAGGTGCAGTTTTAGACGTTTTTGAAAACGAACCACTCCCTGAAAACTCACCACTCTGGGATATGGAAAATGTAATTATTACCCCACATATTGCGGGTCCGTCATTCAATGGTGATGAAGCAACGAAAGATAAAATCTGGAAAATATGCTTTGAGAATATCGAAAGCTACTTGCGTGGTGGTACTCTCAAAAATGTTGTGGATTTTGATAGAGGATATTAAAAATAGCAAGGAATACAAGAGCGTGGTGCTTTTGGTATTCCTTGTTTGTTGTTTTTAGGATTGATTTATAACAAAAAGCAGTTAACCTTACGAAATCTTAATTTGATTTTGTAGCCACTCTATGTTATCATTTAGAGTAAGTAAAGGTGGTAATGTAATGTCAGCAAAAATACTTTTAGTTGAGGATGATATATTTCTTCGTGACGGAATAAAGGAAGCGTTAAAAAAAGAGGGGTATTCTGTATTTACAGCAGAAGACTGCAAAACTGCAAAAGCAGAATTTGTAAAGGAAAATCCTGACCTTTTAATTCTTGATGTAATGCTCCCAGATGGCAACGGCTTTGACCTTTGCACACTTTTCAGGTCACTTAATAAAAATGTGCCAATACTTTTTCTTACCGCCTGTGATGATGAAGTCCAGATTGTTCGTGGACTTGATTCTGGTGCAGATGATTACGTTACAAAGCCTTTTAAATTACTTGAGTTGCTTTCAAGAATAAGAGCAATTTTAAGACGAAGCAATAACACAATTCTTAACTCAAGTGACATTACAATAGATATAAGCAATATGACAGTAAAATGTAAAGGGCAGACTGTTTTTGTAACGCCTATTGAATTTCAGATTCTTTCTACACTTGTCCGTAATAACGGTGTTATAGTCACAAGAAGTGTGCTTTTAGAAAATATATGGGATAGTGACGGTGCTTTTATTGATGACAACACACTCTCTGTTCATATAAGCAGACTTCGTGAAAAAATCGGCGCAGAGCATATTAAAACAGTTCGTGGTATCGGCTACAGATGGGAGAATTAAAATGACAACCTTAGAAATTATTTTAATCTGCATTATAGCCGTGTTGTGCCTTGTGATTTTAACGTTCATTATAAAATCAATAAAAACTAAAAAGCAAATAAATACTTTGACTGAGAGCATAGAGAAATATTTAGAAAATGGTGATTTAACAAAATTCAGTACAGAGGATAATAATTTTTCTACTCTACAAAATGCAGTTTGCGATTTAGAGAATGCTTTAGAATTACAAAAGCATAATACTAAAGCAGAAACACAAAGAAATTCAGATTTTATTGCAGATATTTCTCATCAGTTCAAAACCCCTATTGCAGGGTTAAAGTTGTATATTGAAATGGATAATGAATTAAATCCAACTGACCATACTGAAAAAGAATTACAGTTAATTGAAAAAATGGAAGAGTTAATTGGGAAACTCTTGCACCTTGAAAAGATTAAAACTGATGCTTACACAATGGATTTTGCAACTTGTGAGGTAAGCGAAATTGTGAGTAGTATTATAACCGACTTTAAACCGATTTTTGCAGAGAAAGAATTCACTATTACAGGTAGCAGTAAAATGCGTTGTGATAAATCGTGGCTGTTTGAAGCGATTGGTAACGTAATTAAAAATGCGTGTGAGCATACCAAAGACAACGGAAAAATTGACGTTATAATTGAAGACAGTGAGCAGTCAACTATTGTAACTGTTTCTGACAATGGCGGTGGAGTTGACAAAGAAGATATTTCAAAAATATTCAATCGCTTCCATAGAACAAAAAATGCTAAACCACAAAGTGCAGGTATTGGTCTTGCAATTACAAAGGCAATAGTTGAAAAGCACCACGGAACTATAAGCGCAGAAAACACAGAAAAAGGTCTTAATATTATTATGTGCTTTCCACATTTAGATGGGTATGTAACTTATTAAAAATTAAGAAAGTGGCTTTAATCTTACGAAAATGTAAGATTAAAGTCACTTAAATTTAATGTTAGTGTTTTACAATAGAGCTACAGTAAAATTATAAGGAGAATTTTTATGAGTATTATTGAATGTAAAAATTTAACAAAGGAATATTTAAGTGGTGAAAATGTAGTAGTCGCTTTAAACGACGTTACAGTAAGCTTTGAAAAAGGCGAGTTTGTTGCAATTACTGGCCCTTCAGGTTCTGGTAAATCTACGTTTTTACATTGTCTTAGTAGCCTTGAGAATGCTACAAGTGGCGAGGTTATTTATAATAACGAAAGTTTAAAAAGTTATAACGATAACCAGCTTTCTATTTTAAGAAGAAGACGTTTTGGCTTTGTTTTTCAGGCTTATAATTTAGTTGAAGAATTAACAGGATATGAAAATATTCTTTTACCTATTATGCTCGATAAGAAAAAGCCTGACGAAGAATACCTTAAAAAGATTATAGACATTTTAGGCATTGAAGATAGACTCAGTCACTTGCCATCAGCACTTTCAGGTGGTCAGCAACAAAGAATTGCAATAGCTCGTGCTTTAGCAAACAAACCAACAATTCTTTTTGCCGATGAGCCAACTGGTAACCTTGACGGTAAAAGCGGTAGAGAAGTGCTTTCACTTTTAAAATACGTTAGTAAAGAATTAGGTGTAACACTCATTCTTGTAACTCACGACTTAAACGTTGCCGAGCAAGCAGACAGAGTTATTACCATTGAAGACGGTGCAGTAATTAAAGATAGTAAAAATACTGCAGAATAAGTAGGTGGAAATAATGAAAAAGAAAAAACTTACTTATAACTCCCTTGCATTAGGGAACTTAAAAAACCGTAAGAAGCAATACACACTTCTTATTATCGGTATAATTCTTTCAATGACACTTTCGTCAAGTTTTACGTTTTTCGTTTCAAGTGCCATAAGCTCTGCTTTAGAAACACATAATTTCCTTTATGGTAAGCAGTCCCACATTATACTTAATACCATAAGAAATGAAGATACGGAAGAGTTTTTGAATTCTAATGTAACAACTCACGGATATGCACATATTCTAGGAAAAATTACAGCAGAAGATAGTGAAACAAACACAGGCGCTTGTGTTGCGTGGTTAGAACCGCAAGCAAAAGAGCTTTATTTTCAAAGTCTTATTGAAGGCAGAATGCCTACTGCTGAAAACGAAATAGCAATTGAAAAAAGTGCTTTAACAAGACTCGGTATCGATTGCAAATTAAATGATAAAATCACGTTTGATTTTTATGTTCAGGATGCAGACCAACAAAAAGAAAAAGCAATAAAAAAAGAGTATACTCTTGTTGGTATTTTAAATGATAAACGCTCAAACATAGAAAAACAAAGTTGGGTAACAGATATTCGTATTCCTGCGGCATTTGTTATGGATAACACCGAAATAGAAATTGGTGGCAAAGAAGCGTTACATCTTTTCATTTCTAATTCTGACGATGGATTTATAAGCGAATACGTTGAGTTATCAAGACCCTTAAGAAAGGGTTATTATGGTGCTAATGATGGTTTAAGTTGGTATCTTACAGGCGGTTACGAAATTATGTACACCGTTGCGGATACCTTTGGTGTAAATGCACCTTATTTACTTATTCTTGTTTTTGTTGCAATTTTAGCAATTGCCGCTAACATTGGTATAGTCAATGCGTTTTCAACAAACTTAAAAGAACGAAAGAAACAAATAGGTCTTTTAAGAAGCGTCGGTGCTACCAAACATCAGATTGTAAAAGTTTATGGAAAAGAGACGTTTATTTTATGTCTTATTAGTACACCGGTAAGCATTTTAGTTTCTGTTTGTGCAGTTACTTTAAGTGTCGGCACGTTTGGTGAAAACTTTGTGTTTAAACCAAGCTGGTGGGTGTTACCTTTAAGTGCTGTAATAAGCATTTTAATTGTTACACTTTCATCATTTATTCCTTTGTTTTCTGCTTCAAGAATTACACCAATGCAGGCTATAAGAAATATTAGTCTTAACAGAAAAATTAAAACTAAAAAAATAAAAACTCAAAAAGAATTTGATACTCCGAAACTTTTAGCTACAAGAAATATTAAACTTTATAAGAGTAAACAAGTTTTAACAAGTGTAATTCTTGCTATTGCAGTCTTTGGCTCTCTTTTTGGTTTTTCTTTAGCTGGGGGAATTGAAAAACAAAGTGCTATAATTGATTCAGATTATTACGTTAGTGCTGATATTGAATATGGTACCCAGCACCTCGCTAATTACGACTGGATGCGTTATGGGATTTCTGAAAATGACGTTCAGGAAATACTTTCAAGTAGCTTTGTAGAAAGTGTAAAAGGAGAAAAAGGCACTCACGGATATATTGAAGTAGAAGAGCTTACAGATTACTTAAAACTTTGTAATTACGCAACAGGAGTTTACTCCGCTACTGTTGATGGTGTAGTGATAACAGAAGAAAATTATGAAAAACATCAGGAAATACCTGTAGAAAACACCGCAGTTATTGAAAAAGCAAATATTACTTCTCCAATACTTCCGTTAGATTTTATAGGTTTACCAGAAGATAATTTCAAAATTGAAATCAAGACTGTTTTAGAAGGTAAAATAAATATAGATAAATTAAACTCTGGTGAAGAAGTAATTTTAGTTTTACCTAAAACTTTAGAGCTTAATACAGTCCACTACACTTATGAAGAGGAAAACTACAGTTTCTCTGAGTTTAATATAAATGCAAAACCTGTTGAGCTTCCTGATGAAGAAATAACCATACTTAATTCCGCAGAATTAACAGACGAATTCAAGGTTGGAGATAAAATTAAACTCGGATTTATAATGTCAAATGATGGTAATCGACCTATAACTTATGCAGAAGAAGGTGCCAAGCCACAAATCAGTAAAGAACCATTTGACCACGAAAAAATAGAAAAAGAGGTTACTGTTGGTGCAATTATTTACGAGTATTCAGGCATAATAGAAACACTTTACAACGGAGTGATTACAGAGCCTTGTTTATTGACAACAGTTGACGGCTTAAATACCTTTACCAAAAACGTTCCTTATGAACGTATTGAAGTAAACCTTAACACTGAATGTACCGAAGAAATAAATAAAGAAATAACAAATATTTTCGACAGACTCTTCGCAGGTCAGGACACATATATTGTTTCGTTATATGAAGAAGAAAAAGATAACACACTTACAGTAAAAACAATGTACATTATAATAACGGCTGTTGTAATTTTACTCTTTACAATGTGTGGTAGTATGATTAACAACGCTCTTACCGCAAGAATAAGAGAAAGCAAAAAAGAAATTGGCACACTACGTGCTGTTGGTGCTTCTACTAAAGAAATTTCAAGTTCATACATTCGCCAGGTGCTTTCAGTTTTGGGGGTTGGTACACTCACAGGCGCCGGTGCTTTTGGCTTGTTCTTCGGTATTTATACTCTGATTATTATAAGTTATGGTCAGACACAGGATGATTACATTATAACATTCTGGCAGACTCTTATAGGAATAGTCTTGCTAATTGTTTTCTGTGTTCTTAACGTTTTCTTGAAAGTAAAAAAAGAAATGAAGCATAGTATAGTTGAAAACATAAGGGAGTTGTAAGGTGGCGAAGCCACAGCGATATAAATCCTGACGGATTTGCGATATATCTGACGATGCGATATACCTTCGGTGCGATATGTGCCTGGCGGCACACGAATTAAAGGATTTATATCATATCGCATTGAGCATAGCGAGATATATCGCATTTTATTCTTAAAATATATCGCACAAGCTTGCTTGTATATCGCTAAAATATAATTTCAGGGCATAAAAATATGTCGTAGAAAAATGCCTAATGAACTTCGCAAAATTTATACTTTATTCTTTATGGGAAGATGGTGAAATTATGAAAAAGAAAAAGTTAACATATAATTCCCTTGCTATGAGCACTCTTAAAAATCGTAAAAAGAGTTACGCTCTTATGATTATAGGCATCGTTTTAGCAATGATATTTTCGTCTGGTGTTCCTTTTTTCGTTTCGTGTTTGCAGTCTTCAAGACAAGAAATGCAATATAGAAAACTTGGTAAGCAAACGACAATTATCACTAACGCACAGAACTACGAATTAAATAAAGGAACCGAAGATGGTTCTGTTGTTGGTGAAATTGGTTACTCTCATATTATTTCTTATGCTTGGAATGAAAAAGAAGATTTTTCTGATGGTACAATGATTGGTTGGCTTGATGAAAAAGCAACTGAACTTTATTATCCGATTGTTTTAGATGGCAGAATGCCAGAAAAAGAAAATGAAATTGCTATTGAAAAAAGTGCACTTCAAAGAATGCGACTTGATACAGAAATCGGTGAAGAAATCACGTTAAAAGCATTGGTTTGTAATGGTGATGAGTTTTTAGAAGAAGAAAAAGAAGTTACCTATAAACTCGTTGGTATTCTTTACGATAAAAAATTGAATTTTGAACGTTTTAGTAGCAATACTGTAGAAAGAGCCCAGAAACTACCAGCCGCATTTGTGGCAGAAAATACGCAGGTAGTAATTGGTGGCAAAGAAGCATTAGTTGCATTTTTTAATGAGACATGGATTCCCGGCGGTTATATTTCAAATATTTCTTACGATGACCGATTAGATAGCACTGACCTTCATGCAAACTCTATGACGGACAGTTACACAAAACTAACCTATGATATTGCTACAATAATTTTCCTTTCGTGTTTACTTGCGTTTATGTCTTGCTTTGGCATAGTTAATGCATTTAATTCTAATTTAAAAGAACGAAAAAAGCAGATTGGTATGTTAAAGGCTGTTGGTGCTACAAGAAAACAATTAATTTCAATTTTTGGTCGAGAAGCACTTTTAATCTGCCTTTTCACTACACCTTTAAGTGTTGCTGTTTCTTTTGGTACAGTTAAGTTGTTTGCAAAAATTATGGGAGAGAATTTTGTATTTAAACCAAATTTTACAGTTCTTATACTGGGTGCACTCGTTGGTGTTGTTTGTGTTATGCTTTCGGCAGTTATTCCACTTCTCAGCGTTTCAAGACTTTCTCCAATGCAGGCTATAAGAAATATTGAAATGATGCGAAAGATGAAAAACAAAAAAATCAAATCAGAAAAATCTTTCGTTGTTTCAAAGCAACTTGCTAAAAGAAAACTTATTTTTTCTAAAGGTAAAAGTTGTGCTATTGCTTCAGTGATTGCTTGTTCAGTTATAGTTTCGGGTTGGGCAATATCTTGCCTTGACATTATAATTGACTATTCATACGATTACTATGATGTTGATTACCAGGTCAGAAACCAAGGTGGCATTGGTTCAGCTAATGGTTTTATTAATGATTTAAGTTATCAGAATATTGAACATCCTTTAAATGAAAACCAAAAATATGAGACACTTGAAATACCACAGGTAACAGATGTCTGGGGAACAAAAACTGCCAAATTTAACATTGTGTTCGAGGGTGAGGTTCCTGAATATTTGCAAGTGAATGAATATACAAATCGTTTCGGAGTGAGTTCACGTTATATAGATACTGCCGATGTTTATTATGATAATTTAGTAGTGGTAAGCGGTGAATATGAAGAATACCAACATCCTGAATTATCACAGGAAACTGTTAAAGAGTATTTTCAAGCTGGACCTAACCAGGATTACATCTACACTAAAGATGTCGCAAATTTCAAGGAAAACGAAGAACTTTTTAATATTGAAATCACGGGGCAAAGCCCAGAACTTTTTGCTACTAACGAAATAACAAAAGAAAATTTAATTGATGGTGAAATAAATATTGATAAATTAAATTCAGGTGAAGAAGTTATTATTTATGCACCAGAAAAAATAGGGTTTGTTTTTGAACCCAATTCTTATGGTGGTTATTCTGCTGGGATTTACAATTTATCGGAAAATGCGGAACTTGATGACGATATGGAGATTGATATAAAAAATAACTTAATCGCTACAGCAGAAAATCCATTTAAGGTTGGCGACACGTTAAAACTTTCACTTATTTGTGATGACGGTAAGGGTAATATAACAAGAGAAGATAAAGAAGTTAAAATTGGTGCTATTATCGGCAAAAAAAGTTCACATGGTTATTTCGGAATATATACAACGCTTGAAGGATTTGATACATTCAGTACAAAATTTAATTACGAACAATTAGAAGTAGTATTAAATGAAGAATGTACTTTAGAAATTGATGAAATGATGGAAACAGAACTTTCAAGTATATTCCCAGGTAAAGATATTCTTTCTGTTTTTGCAGTTCACGAAGCCGAAAAACAAGAAAAAATTAACTGGATTACTTCTATTGCTTCATTTATTCTCGTTTTCCTTTGTGTTTCAATTTCACTTGTAAATAACTCTATAAGTGCACAAATTCGTGATGGTAAAAAAGCGTTGGGCACACTTCGTGCTGTTGGTGCTTCTGAAAAAGAACTTGTGTCGTCTTTTGTTACACAAATACGTTATATTTTACTTTTAGGCTTTGGCATAGGTTTTATGTTTTATTTGTGCACTAACTCTATAGTTGGCAGACTTTTTACAGGAGAAAGTACCACAATTACTGTATTGCCAATGATTTTAATGCTTGTTGTTTTAGCATTGACTTCATATATAAATCTAAAAATTAAAATAAAATCGATTACAAAAAACAGCATAGTAGAAAACATAAGGGAGTTGTAAATATGAAACGAATTTTAATATTTTTAATATGTCTTTCTGTTGTGGGGCTCCCTTGTGTTGCTGCAGAAGATTCTTTGGTAATAACCGAGGCAGAAACACAGAGTAATATTACAGTACCTACTGAAAAAGCAACTGAACCAACTACAGAACCCACTACTCAGAAAGCGGAATCAACAACAGAAAAAACTGCTCCTGTTGTTGAAAAAGAAGAGGTAGAAGAAGTCACAGAAGATAACTCTCAACCTCGTCTTATGGTAGTAAGCTATGAGATAGAGAATGGCTTTATTAGTCCCGAAGAAACAAAAATACTTACTATAACTTTAAAGAATATGCATTCTAAAAAGCAAGTAAGTAATATAAAACTTTCTGTTTCTGAGGATTCTGACGAAATAAGACCAACGGGAATGGGTACAAAGTACGTTGACTCAATTGGTGCTAATAAATATTACACCTGGTCAGTTGAATTAAAAGCAGTGCACACTGCGACTATAGGTGAACATAAACTCAGTTTCAGTTGCGAGTACGAAGACCAGAACGGCTCTGGCTACAATGCAGATGACACTTTAAGAATTGAAGTAAGGCAACCCGCACTTTTAGAGTTCGACGGTGCAAAGCTACCTATAAAGGTTGTTCAGGAAGATACTGTAACAGTAAACATAAATCTTATGAATACTGGTAAAGCACCACTTTATAACTGCAAGGTTGATTTTAAAATTGACGGTCTTGACTCAGGTGGCAGTAGCTTTGTGGGTGAAATTGCCCCACAAGAAAGTGCAACTGCAAGTGCTAATTTGAGAGTTGATTCTGAGCTTACAGGCAAGGTAACTGGCACAATTGTTATTACTTATGAAGATTCTTTCGGTGAAAAGTTTGAACTAAAAAAAGACGTTGAAACTAAAATTGAAAAGAAGGTTATAAAAGCCGAAAAGCAAGAAGAAAAAGAAAAGAAAAACCCTTTGTGGTGGTTGTTCCTTTTAGGTGGTCTTATCTTAGGTGGCTCTCTCGGTTTTGGTATTCCGTTCTTTATTCATTCAAATAAACAACGAAAGAAAGATGAAGAGAGATTATAAAACATCACCCACAAAGCATTTCAATGCTTTGTGGGTGAAAATTATTATAAGTATTGAAATATAATCCTTTTTGCAATATAATAAGAAACAAAATTTTAAGTATGAAAAATCTTTACGGAGAGCGAAAATGAAGGGTAAATCAGAAAAAAAGGCACGTGAGAAGGCACACATAATAAAAAATACGGCGTTTATGCTGAAAAGTGCATTCAAGTGTGCACCATTATCGTTGTTAATAATCTATTTTTCTTATATTGCAGAAAACGTTTATTATGCGGTTGTAATAAACGTAATGTTTCTTGAAACAGCACTTTCTATTATTGAGGGTAATGGCACTTTTCAGGAGTTTGTAATAAGAATTGGTGTTATAATTTTAGGTAAAATTTTTGTTGATCTTATTGGCTACATAGACGTTTATACTGTCAGAATTAAATTTGAGATTAAGTGCGAAAGTTATCTTAATTCGCTTATTTTCAAAAAAGCACAGGAGGTAGAGCTTGGTTGCTATGAAAATCCTGAGTTTTTTGATAAATATAATCGTGCAACATGGGTAATAGACAGAGGTGGATTTAAAAGAATAATTGAAGGCTCGGCGTGGACTTTGGGTTCACTCATTAGCCTTATTCTTCTTGTGTTTTACCTTATTTCAATAGACCCGTTACTCATTCTCTTTATTTTATGCCCTGCAATCGTCATTGTTTTCAGAGTTCTTAAAAATAATCTCGAACTCGAAAAAGAAAAAGAAATGACACCTTATGAAAGACAAAAGGATTATGTGAGAAGAACCATACTTCTTAAAGATTTTGCAAAGGAAATTAAAACTACAAATATATTTGTAGTTATGGAAAAACGCTTCCGTCAGGCAATCGAAAAAAATATAGAAGTAATAAAAAAATATGGTTGGAAAATAGCATTGCTTGAATTTTTCTCAGACTATTTTGCAGAAATAATTCCAATCGGCGGTGGATTTATTTATGGTTGTTACCGTCTTATCGTGTTAGAAAATTTGCCCATTTCAGAATTTTCTGTGCTCGTTTCTGCCATAACAACTTGCAGAAATAAAATAGGTCATTTAGCAAAATATTTTGCAATGCAACAAAAACATTGTCTTTGGGTGCAGAATTTAAGAAACTTTTTAGAGTATGAACCACAAATTAAAAGTGGTGCAATTATTCCTGAAGATTTTGAAAGCATTGAATTTAAAAACGTATCTTTCAGATACACTGAAGATATGGATTACATTATTAAAAACGTATCCTTTAAAATAGAAAAAGGACAAACTGTTGCGGTAGTAGGTCATAACGGTGCAGGTAAAACTACACTTTCAAAGCTTTTAATGCGTCTTTATGATGTCACAGATGGCGAAATTCTTTATAACGGAAGAAATATAAAAGAATATAATTTACCTGAATATCGTGAGAAATTTGCCTCAGTATTTCAAGATTATAAAGTGTTCGCTATGACTGTTGCTGAAAATGTTTTAACTGAAGAAGTAACAGACGAAAACAAAGAGATTGCTGTAAATGCTCTCAAAATGTCTGGTGCTTACAAGAAAATTGCAAAGCTTCCCCAAAAAGAAAATTCGCTTCTTACAAAAGAGTTTGATTCAGAGGGTGTTCTTCTTTCTGGTGGCGAAACCCAAAAGGTTACAATTGCTCGGATTTTTGCAAGAGATTTTTGTGTAGCAGTTCTCGACGAACCATCATCTGCACTTGACCCTGTTGCAGAAAGCAAAATGTACGATGCTCTTATTGAGGGTACTAAAGGTAAAACGGTAATTTATATTTCTCACCGCCTTTCAAGTGCTACACGTTCTGATAATATTCTCGTTTTTAATAATGGCGAGTTAGTAGAGCAGGGCACACACGAAGAATTAATGGCAAATAATGGTGAGTATGCAGAAATGTTCACACTTCAGGCGTCGGGCTATACTCAGAATGAGGAGGTGTGTGATGTTGAAGAATAAGAAAAAAGAAAAAGTAAATTCATTAAAAAACTATATTTATATGCTAAAATTCATAAGCAAACACACACCGCTTCTTGTAGTAGGTTATTTGCTTATAGATGTTTTGGGTAATCTTCCGTGGACGCTTTCAAATGTTGTGCTTCTCAAGTATATATTGGACGTAGTGGCAGAAGGCACAGGTTACGAAAGAATTCTTTTTGCACTTATTTTCTTTGTTGCATTTGTCGTTGTAACCAATCTTTTTACAACGCTGTTTTACGAGATTTCTATGCCAAAACAAAAAGAGAAGCTTTACTTTGCCATTTATAAAACAATTTATGAAAAAGCGGCAAAGATGGATTACGAGGCGTATGATAATCCCGAATATTACAATGACCTTGTTCTTGCGATGAATTCTATGAATGAAAGAGCATATTCAGTTCTTTCAAATACACAAAGTATTTTTACTGAATTTATAGGAATTGTAACAATAGGTGCGGTTATTATTTCAATTGACCCTGTTTGTCTGTTATTTGTTGCTTTATGCGTTGTGTTTATGGTTCCTGTGGGCAGAGTGATTGCAAAAGTGAACGTTGATAGAACCGAGGCAATGACACCTCTTGACAGAAAAAATTTATATTTTAGCAGAGTTTTTTATCTTCAGGATTATGCTAAAGAGTTAAGGCTTTCTGATGCCGGTGAAATGATTGAAAGAAGATATAATAAAAATATCTTTGACAGAATTGAAACTATTGCTCCGTTTCTTGCAAAACAGTGGAAGCTTTACTTCTGTCAGGAATCGTTACCAATGACGTTACTTATTTATCTTGGAATAACCTTGCTTATGGGTTACAAAGCAATTGTTACTAAAGAAATAGGTCTTGGTGATTTCGCCGCAACGTTTAACGGTGCAACATCCATAAGTACAAGCATTTTTGCAATAACAAGCCAGTTTGCAATAAGCATAAGAGAGAATGGTCTTTACGTTGAAAAATTCCGTAAGTTTTTGAATGCAAAAGAAAAAATGGTTTCTGGTACAAATACAACTGTTTTCGAGAAGCCTGTAACAATAAGATTTGAAAACGTTTCTTTTAAATATCCTGGCACAGAAAAATATGTGCTTAAAAATATCAATTTAGAAATATCACCTTATAAAAAGGTGGCTCTTGTGGGATACAATGGTGCTGGTAAAACTACTCTTACAAATCTTCTTTTACGTCTTTACGACGTAACCGAGGGTGTTATAACTATAAATGGCGTAGATATAAGAGAGTGGGATATAAGCGAATATCACCGTAACTTTGCCGCAGTTTTTCAGGATTTTTCACTTTTCGGTGCAACTATTGGTGAAAATATTTCTATGAATGATGCACCAGATAAAAAACAGGCAGAAGAGGCTCTGAAGGCGGCAAACTTCGACAGAGAATTGGCAGACGGAATGGATAGCATTCTTTTAAGAGAATTCGATGACGACGGAGTTTCTGTTTCTGGTGGTGAGGCTCAGAAAATTGCTATTGCAAGGGCATTTTATAAAGAATGTCCATTTGCTATTCTTGATGAACCGAGTGCTAACCTTGACCCCGTTGCAGAATATGCACTTAACCAGTCTATGGCGAAAGCTGCAGACAGAAAAACAGTTATATTTATTTCACACAGACTTTCAACAACTGTTATGGCAGACGAGATTTATATGCTCGAAAAAGGCGAGATTATTGAACACGGCTCACACGATGAACTGATGAAGCTTGATGGTAAATATGCTTATATGTTTAGGCTTCAGGCGGAGAAGTATAAGTAAGAAAAAAGCACTTGACTTAATCAAGTGCTTTTTTGACTTGCATTCTGACCTGCATTTTTTTATAAGAATATGTTTTGAGTGGAAATTTTAAAAGAATAAATAATAAAGAATAGAGAATAAAGATAGAAACGTACTGACTACAATGAATTTTAACTATTCGTTATTATCTCTTAACTCTTATCTGGAAACGACAATTTGAGAGAAGAGAGAAAAATTAAAAGAGAATAGAGAAAAGAACAAAAAGAAACGACAATCTTCTGTCGAAAATTGTCGTTTCTTTTTGGTGGAGATGGCGAGATTCGAACTCGCGTCCGAAGACCCATTCCCCAAACTTTCTACGAGCGTAGTTTATCTTTTAAGTTTCCCCTTTAAAATCGCCGATAAACAGGCTAAATTAAAGGGTAGCCCTTTAAAGTCCGTACAAGCTACAAGGCTCTCACTTGTGCCGGTGCACCGCTAAGATGACACCCTTAACTGAATCGCGGTACTTTCAGTCAGGATGAGCCGCCATTAAGCAGCAGCTAAAACTGTTTTATTATTGTCAGTTATTTTTAAGTTGTGACTTTTATAGTGGTGCCACTCCACTGCTCGCTTATTTAGGTTCAAAATCCCCGTCGAAATCCTTTCATCCCCATATATTTCGCTTCGCTCAAGTGAAGAGTGAAAAGTGAATAGTGAAGAATTGTGGGACCTGCGGTCGGCATTATAACGATTATAGTTAGTCGAAACAGTGTAATT
>JAZNUL010000077.1:0-8357 GCA_045592285.1 Acutalibacteraceae bacterium | reverse complement strand
TTGAAAGGATTATAGTCGTATTTTCGCAGAAAATTCGATACCAAATATATGATTTGGTATCGAAACAGTGTAATTTTACACTGTTTCGACTAACTATAATCGTTATACGCCAGTATGACTGCGCCAAAGAAACACCTTACTGCACCAAAATCTTTACAATTTTAGGTGCAAGCAGTTTTGTAAGACAAAAAATTTCAAATAACAAGGAAAAACTCGCAGGAATACTGACGTATTTCAAGAGTTTTGACGACGTTAGTGGGAATTTTTGTCTTCCAAAACCGTGCGGTGTTCGGCTTACGTCACCTTAATAAACTTACCTAACTTAAATGAATAAAGATAAACTTCTTTTACATTTACACCTGTACATTCTTCTAATGCAGATTTGTAAATATCAAGCTGACCTTTATAAATTGAAACCAATGTGTTTTCATCTGTGATTTTATCTGTTTTGTAGTCAATTAAAACTGCTCCATCACTTTCTAAAAATGCACAGTCAAATTTACCTTGAACAATAATTTTTTCTTCCTTTAAATGTTCCGGTAAATCATTGTAAAATTCGCCCGCCGGTTTAAAAACAGAAAATTCATACTCTTTATAGATTGTTTCGGCTTTCAAAAGCCTCTTTGCAATATCACTATTGAAAAACTCTGCAATTTTTTCTTTGTCAATAAGAGATATTTCAGTTTCTGACAGTTTAAACTCAGTTCTAAGTCTTTCGATTTCTTCATCTAAATTATCATTTGCATTTTTAAAGTCACAAAGTTCCAAGAATTTATGAACAACCGTACCTTTTGTAGCACCAGTAATATCACCTTCTAAAAACTTCGGTTTTTTAGATGCAAAAAATGACCTTGTTGCAATATGATTTTCAACTGATGAAGCATTGATTTTTGCAAGAACAGTTGAAAGTTCATCATAAGGGTAAACATACTCTGCTCTCTCTTTAATCTTATTGAGTAAATCAAAGTTGACTTCACACACAGTTTCAGGTGCATCTTCAAGCTCTTGCTCATCAGCTTGATTTACATCAGTAATTTTAATCTTCAAATTAAAGTCTGCATCAATGAGAGTTGTAGTCTCAACCCCGAAATATTCACGAAGTTCTTTTGCATCCTTATGATAAAGCATAGCAGAACAAATCCATTCTGTCAAATTTTTGGCTTTATACACTTCAAACGGATGAAGATATTTATTGTTGTTTTCGTCATTCATATAAAGACTACGCGCAATTCTTGTTTTTGATGCTTTACTGGTAGTTGAGCATACAAATACAAGGTGTTCTTTTGCTCTTGTTAAAGCAACGTAAAGAACTCTGAGTTCTTCTGAAATATCACCTTGTTTTATGGCTTTTTCACCAGCAAATGACGAGAGCGTTCCATATCTTGTAAACTTCTCATCATCTCTGATTTTAACACCTAAACCTACTTCACGCGATACAGTAAGAGAACCGTAACTATCACTTAAATTAAAGCTTTTTGCACAATCAGAGAGTATAACAAACGGAAATTCAAGACCTTTACTTTTGTGAATTGACATAATCTTTACGCCACCAAAATCGGCAACGTTAGTTTTTGTCAACGCTTTGTTATCAATTACTGAATCAAGATAACGAATAAAGCTTGAAAGTCCATAGTGACCATTAGAAGTGAAATTCTCAGCACATTTAAGCACACTGTTTATTGCTCTGTAACGCTCTTCACCATTATCTGTTGATAAAAATATTTCTGTTATAGCAGTATCATCTATAAGCAATTTAACAAAATCGTAAATAGGATATGATGCTGAAATATTTCTGTAAAAATCAAGTTTTCTTACAAAAAATTCTGCTTTTTTATTTGTTTTTGCATATTCTAAAAGACAAGTATAAATATCACACTTTTTATTGATTAATCTAATTTCAGAAATTTCTTCAGAAGAAAATCCAAAGAGTGGTGAAAGCATAACTGAAATAAGCGGTATATCAATAAGTGGATTGCTTACTGCCTTTATAAGTGAAACTAAGAGCTGAACCTCTCTGGAATCAACGTTAACTTCGTTGTTTTCAAATACAGAAGAAATACCCAAATCACTTAACGCTTTGCTTAAAGTATCTACACGCTTTTTAGGACTTCTTAAAAGAATACAGAAATCGTCATATCTTGCAGGGCGCATTGTTTCACCCTCACCTTTGACCAACACGCCTTTTTCAACTGTTTCTTTTATATATTTTGCAATATATTCTGCTTCTTTTTGTGAAAGCTCATCTGATTTAAGGCTAAGTGCATCCAGCACGTGAAGTTCTACTTCTGTTTCATCTGTTTCAGGGTAAGAAGCGCCACAATATAAATATTCATTTTCGTCATATTTAATCTCGCCGACTTCTTTTGTCATAAGCTTTGAAAAGATGTAGTTTACACACTCGGTTACACCTTTACGGCTTCTGAAATTCTTTTCTAATATAATCTGAGAAGCAGTATTAAACTCACCCTCACAAAGAGGTAATTTATCTTTTAATTTCATAAAGAGTTCAGGACTTGCAAGACGGAAGCGGTAAATACTTTGTTTAACATCACCAACACAATAAAAATTCTTTTTATCTCTTGAAACAGTTTCAAAAAGAATATTTTGTGCTTCATTTGTATCCTGATATTCGTCAATAAGAATCTCTTTATATTTTTCTGTCAATTCCTCTGCTAATTCTGTTTTCTGAGCTTTACCATTTTCATCAAATACCACTAACAAATCGATACATTTATGAAGAATATCGTCAAAAGAAAATGCATTAAGCTCTTTCTTTTTGTTTTCAAGAGTATCTGAAAACATATTAACGGCTTCGCAGAGTTTTTTTACAATCGGATAAAGAATCTCACAATCAGCCTTATTTTCAGCACTTGTAGGCAAAGTTTTTTCTAAAACTTCATCAACGCAATCCTTACACTCGCCCATAATTGAGTTTGTAAGTGAATAATAACTTCCTCTTGGTGCACGTGGATATTTTGCAACGGGAGCAGAATTGATATGCTCTATAAAATCATCCCAACGCTCTTCAAGGCAATCGAAAAGAAGTGTTTTCAGATTTTCAATATTCTGTGCAACTAATGATGTGAAATCATTTTCTTCATTAACATCTTCAATTATTGCATCGCGCATCTCATCTAACACGAGAATATAATACTGAAGCATTAATTCAGCGTATTTGTAAATCTGCTTTGCAAAAACAGAGCTATTAATATCATTTTGGGGATTAAAATATTCAGTAATCTCCTGAAGCCATTTTTCTGGTGACGGATAAGAACGTGAAAATTCATAGAGCTTTATTATAACTGACTCTAATTGTTTATCATCACGCTCTGACATAAAGAAAGATTTTAAAGCACTGAATGATTCATCTTCATTCTCATAAAGTTCATTTAAAACTTCAGTTACACTTTCATTTTTTAAAACGTTGTGGTCATTATCGTCAATTACTGTAAAATCTAAGGACATACCTGCAATATGAAAATTTTCACGTACAATTTTTGCACAGAATGAGTCAATTGTGCAGATATCTGCTGCCGGAAGAAGTGCTAACTGATTTTTTAAATACACCCTATTTTCAGGATTCTTTTTAATTTCTTGCTTTAGTGCTTTACCTATTCTATCCCGCATTTCACCTGCTGCTGCTTTTGTGAACGTAACAACGAGCAACTGTGATGACGAGCATAGATTTTGGGTATTACAAAGAATATTTTTCACTCTTTCGGTTAAAACCGCAGTTTTACCAGAACCTGCCGCTGCAGAAATTAAAACCTGCTCACCACGTGCAGAAATCGCCTTTTGCTGATTTTCAGTCCACACCCTACTCATTACAGTCACCCCCTAACATTTCGAGCACCTTGTTATGCTTTTCATTACATATTTCATTTGTTTTGTCGCCATCTTCAAAGCCACAAATTGAGCGATAATCGCAATATAAGCACTGCTTCGCCTGACCTGAAGAGCTCATTGGCAACACAGGAAATTCGCCGTTGTGAAGTGCTTCACCCATTTCAATAATTTTTCCATTAACAATTTCAGAAAGATATCTAAAATTCTGTGGAGAATAATAGTTACCACTTAAAGTATTATCTTTCTTATAAGAAACAGGAAGATAATCAGGGAATTTTTCTGCACCCATACCATTCAATACGACAGGACTATTTAATACCATACCTGAGAGCTTTCCACTATGGCGTTTTTGTGCATCTATATTATCCTGTGAAGGATTACGTGAGCTTAAATAATCTTTTATGCCTATTCTTGATGGCAGGTATAAAACGCCCGCAGGAACAGTTTCACCGTAATATTCTCCGCCATTTTTAGTAATAGCCATTAAATATAGCACCATCTGAAGATTAATACCACTCAAAAGATTAGAGAGTTTAAACTCTTTTTCACCAGTTTTATAATCAACGACTCTTATATATTTAATGCCATCTTTTTCCATCAAGTCAACTCTGTCAACAGAGCCATAAACTGAAATATCCCCCTCTTCAAGTGGCAAAGTGTACGCTGGAATTTTATTTTCGTCACCTATTGATAATTCAAAATCAACTGGTTTAAAGCTTATTTCTGAAAATTCATTTTTAAGTCTTTCAAAAACAAGCATAAGAACATCTATCATTCTGTTATAAAGGAACATAAAACGCTTGGATTTATCCCCGAATCCACCCATTTTCTCTTCGAGATATTTTCTTAAATATTCAGCAACAAATGCTCTTAATTCACTTTCTGCTATTGTTAAAAACTCACCGTTTTTATATTTTGACAACACTTCTTCTAAAACGCCGTGAATAATAAGACCGCTATCAGTTGGCTGAAGCTCTGCAGTTTTAATAGCATTCGCATTAAGACCATAACGGCAGAAAAATGAGAATGGACACATATAAAAACTATCTAATCTACTTGCAGAAACACCAATATTTTCACCAAATAATTTTTTAGAAATCTCTGAATTTTTAAACTCGCCTTTTTTACCAGTCTTTGCAAGACTGATACTTTCTAAGCGACCAAAATATTCTGGTTTATTTTTGAAATACTCATAAAGAGTACTTCTTAATTCACTATTTTCGTTATAAATTTTAGCAAGTGTGAAAAATGCAGAAAATTCACTTTCAATCTTCTCTTCTTCAGGAATATCGTTTGACGAAAACTCGGTAACATTTTCTAAAATCTCTTTTATATCAGAAATAAGCTCAGAAGCGCCACTTGTTGTTTCGTCATCTGAAATCTCACGATATGACAAATAGAGTTTTTCACTTGCTGCTGTGAGCATACAATAAGCAATAAAACGCTCTTCAGCAATTGATTCTTCAAAAGCTGGTTTAATATTTAATGACATTTCATTTGTAAGAATTCTTCTGTCACTATCTGTAAGCAGACCACCAACGCTTGCAATAAGCGGAAACTCATTTTTATTGACACCAACAAGGAAAATTACTTTTAAGTTTTCTGTTCTTATTCTGTCGGCGCTACCCACTTTAACCTCGTCAAGTCCTTGTGGAATTTCGCCGATATCCTTTGAAAAAACAAGGATAGAAAAAAGTTCGAACCAACGTTTAATTGTGTAAAATTTGTCTTTTGTTATTTCTTCAATTGTTTCAAGAAGTTCAATTAAGGCATCCCATGATTTTTCTTTCTGGATTGCTTCAACAGGGAAACCTTCTTCATTCAAGCTCAATGACAATTCATAAAGCTTGTCTGCTACTTTTGTTTCAACAATAAAATCATAAACGGCTTTTGTTATTTCGGAACCAGAAACGCCATCACACGCTTTTTTCAATTTAATTAAAGGTAAAATTATCTTTTTTCTTAAATTGTTAAGATGTTCTATCTGTTTTTTAGTATTTTCATCTATAACATTACCAAACCCATCAGGATGCATTGTAAAATCATTAAGCCAGGCATTTCCACCAATACCCCACACTAAAACGTATTTTTCTAAAACAGCAACCTCAGAAAACTCAAGCTCTGAAAGTCCTGTTTTTAAATATCGCATAACACTTTCTGGTTTAAAGCCATCAGCAATACATTCAATTGCTGAAGTAATATGAATAAACAACGTTTCAAATGAAAGCGGACGACGGCTATCATCAAAAACAGGAACGCCGTAACGTTTTAAAACGTCACACATTATTCTTTTATATTTATCGTTTGAACGTTCAACAACGGCAATATCTTTACAACGATATTTACCGCTTCTTATGAGTTTTTTAATTTCTAAAGCAACTGTATTGCACTCATCTGTAATATCATTACATTTAAAGATTGTTACATCAGTACATTCGTCGGTTTGCTTTTCATAATCTTCCAAATAAATATTTCTTTCAATATGGCGAATACTTTTATTTAAGCGTTCATTTTCATTAATTTTAATTACAGGGGCAATTTTAACATTCGCTTTATTTGCTAAAGAGATAAGCTTTTTCTCTAACTCCTGCATAAATAAAAATGGTGACTCGCCTTTTATATTTTCATCGTTACAGATGGTAATATAAACGTCTTTAGCCCCAATTAAAGCAAGTCTTATACATTTATATTCCTGCTCTGAAAATGCTCTAAAAGAGTCTAAGAACACAGTTTTATTTTTAAAGAATTCTGTTTCTTCTGCAAACTCATTAAAATATTTTAATGCTTCTGTGTCATCAAAGTAACTGCGGTGCAAAAGAGCGTTATAAGCATCGTTTATGAGGTTTATTTCAAAAAGCTTATCTTTTAAAAGACCTGATGACATTTTTTCTGTTAAAGATAAAATATCTTCACTACTAATATCGCAGGTTTCAAGTTCTTTACTGAAATCTATAAACGCCTGTAAGCCCGACACATTGTGACGGACTTTTGAAAATATTTTTAATTCACCTGAAAGCTCATTCAGTGCTTCGCTCATATAAGCCATTCTTACGCCATCTGAAGCAAACATTTTACCTTGTAAAATTTTACTATCAAGATTAGACATAGCAAGTCTTGGAAAGCTGAAAACCTGAATTTTTTGCATATCTTTAGCACCCAAAAGACCTAACATCGCTCTTTCATTTTCAAACGAAAACTGGTCAGGCACTAAAAGAAGTGGTTTTTCACTTTCTATGTTTATTAGTTCTTTGATTTTTTCTCGTACCCAGGTAGTTTTTCCACTACCCGACCTACCTGTAACAATATGAAGCATAATACACCCCTTTTTAAAGTTGTTTTTATTATAACATAAAAGTCAATTAATTTAAACTGTAAATGCATTATAACATATTAAATGTACCAAAAATGGAACTTTTTTCAAATTTTGCAAAATCTAAGGCAAATTTATTTTAGCATAAGCAATATTTTTTTGTGAATAATATTGTTACCGAAATAATTTCGGAAAAGGAGTTGACAAAATATGTTAGACAGAATAGCTTTAATTCTTGTAACTATTGGTGCGCTTAACTGGGGTGCTATTGGTATTTTCCAATTTGACCTTGTTGCATGGTTATTTGGCGGTCAGGCGGCTATAATTTCAAGAATTGTTTACACCCTTGTTGCTCTTGCGGGTATCTGGTGTATTTCTTTATTTTTCAGAGAGCGCAACGATGTACTCGAATCAACATCAGTTGAATAAATTTCAAAAAAATAATGGTTCAGGTTACTACCTGAACCATTATTTTTTATTTTGCTTCAATATCAATTTTAACAATTTTATAAGTCATTTCGCCACGTGGTGCTTCAACAACTACCTTGTCGCCAACCTTGTGACCCATAAGAGCTTTACCAACTGGTGATTCGTCAGAAATTTTACCTTCTGCTGGGTTTGCCTGAGCAAAGCCTGTGATACGGAATGTTTTTTCTTGTGAACCACGAGCTGTTTCTTTAATAGTAACAACAGAACCAATGTGAACTGTTTCTGTGCTGATATCTTCTTCCATAATTTTGGCTCTTGAAATCATTGTTTCAAGTTCAAGAATTTCAGCCTCTAATTTACCTTGTTCTGATTTTGCTTCATCGTATTCACTGTTTTCTGAAAGGTCACCAAAAGAAAGAGCAACCTTAATTTTTTCAGCAGTCTCTTTTCTGCCGACTGTCTTAAGATATTCAAGTTTTTCCTGAAGTTCTTTAAGACCCTCGTGAGTTAAAATAACATCTTGCTGTGCCATTCTGATTACATCCTCTCGAATATATTATAAATAGATAGTGCTTTTCAATAAGTTGTATTATATAAAACCAAATTAAAAAAGTCAAGTAAAACAACAAATTAATTCAGATTTTATTCTAATACCACAGGGTAACTTACTGTTTTTAAAATATCTTCATTCTGAGCATCAAAAACTGTAATATTTACACTCTGCCCTTCAATAGTGTAAATCTGATAAGCCATAGCAGAACCCATAATTTTT
>JAZNUL010000076.1:0-25537 GCA_045592285.1 Acutalibacteraceae bacterium | reverse complement strand
TAACGCTTCTCACCACTCTAATGAGTGGATTACAACACCTGTGGTTTTAAAATTCCTTGAAGAATACGCTGAAAGCTACGCAACAGGTGGCGATATTTTTAACACGAGTGCAAGAGAACTTTATAACAAAGCATCATTATATATTGTTCCTATGGTTAATCCTGATGGTGTTGACTTAGTTAATGGTGTAGTGCCAAATGGTATTTATTTAGATAAAGCCATAAGACTTTCACAGAATTACCCGAATATCCCGTACCCTAATGGTTGGAAAGCAAATATTAATGGCGTTGATTTGAATTTACAATACCCTGCTAATTGGGAGCGGGCTAAAGAAATTAAATTTTCACAAGGGTTTACAGTTCCAGGTCCGAGAGATTATGTAGGCACGGCACCATTAATCGAGCCTGAGGTTGTGGCAGTTTATAATTTTACAAGAAATCACGATTTTAAATTGACTTTGTCTTATCATAGCCAGGGTGAAATAATTTATTGGAAATATTTGGATTTCGAGCCTGAGAATTCAAGAAGAATTGCAGAATATTTTGGCGAGGTGAGTGGCTACGGTGTAGAAGAAACACCTTATGCATCAGGCTTTGCAGGGTATAAAGACTGGTTTATTGAAACTTATAACAGACCGGGTTACACAATTGAAGTAGGAATCGGAATGAGCCCGTTGCCACTTTCACAATTCCCGAAAATTTATAATGATAATATTGGAATACTTGTTGGTGGTATTACTGAGATATAAAAAAGTCGGTAGCTTTGCGCTACCGACTTTTAATTTTATTTTACGCCACCGAAAATATCACTTTCAATGTAATCAACGTTTAACATTCTGCAGAAGTTAAGTGCGAAGAGATTGTTTGCAGTCCAGAGACCAACCTTTAAGCCTTTATCGTGGAATTCTTTAACCATATCTTTTGTAGCAACCTTATAATCTGCATCAATGTCAAAGCCATAATCAAAGCATCTTCTGTAATCACCGCAGTTTTTACCGTATGTGAGCATAATATTAAGCTCTGGGAATGCTTCGTGTGCTTTTATAAGATTATCAAATTCAAATGACTGAAGTGAGCATTTTGATAAATCATACTTTTCTTTAGCCATATTGAAAAGGTCATTAATTTGTTCGTCAGTCCATTCACCCTTGAGCTCAATAAAACAAATCATATTACCCTGTTTGCAGATGTCAATATATCTCTCAAATGTGCAAAGGTAGCACACCTCGTCAGATTTATCGTTATATATAGGTTTTTGTGTTAATTCAACGTAAGTAGAGTCTGCAACAAGTAACTCTGTACCATCTGTGAATTTAACCTCGTCGTTGTGGTTAACAACGAAAACGCCGTCTTTTGTAATTCTTACGTCTGTTTCAATACCGCCAGAGCCATTTTTTATAGCGCTTATAAATGCCGCTTCAGTATTACCAGGTTGCTTTGCACTATGACCTCTGTGAGCAATCATACAAATATCCTTGTGCTTTTGTTCATTAGCTTTATGAATGCCAAAAAGAGCTGCAGCACCAGCTCCAGCTGCTACAAATAATGCCTTTCTATTCATTGTTTGTCACTCCTTAAATTTTCTGGAAAATATATAACAGTATAATAACACTCTCAAATTCTATTGTCAATAACGTCAATTTATGATAAAATTGTAAAAATTTCAATTTGGAGTGTTTTTATGAAATTACTTATTGCATCAGATATTCACGGCTCTTTAAAATACTGCAACAAGTTAGTAGAGCAATACAAAAAGGCGAATTGCGACAAGCTCATTCTTTTAGGTGATATTCTCTACCATGGTCCACGTAACGACTTGCCAGAAGAATATAACCCAAAAGGTGTTATAGCTTTGCTTAATTCTATGAGTGACGAAATTTTAACTGTTCGTGGTAACTGTGAAGCAGAAGTTGACGATATGGTTTTAGATTTTAACGTATTAGCAGAATATGCTATTCTTTATATTAAAAACAGACTTGTTTTTCTCACTCACGGTCATAAATTTAATCCTCAGAATATGCCAAAATTAAAAAAAGGTGATATTCTTTTCAATGGTCATACTCACGTAAGCAAAATTGAAGAAATCGGAGACATTTTATATGTTAACCCAGGTTCTGTTTCAATACCTAAAGATAATACCGAGAGGGGTTATGTGATTTTAACAGAAACGGAAATAATTCACAGAGATTTAGAGGGGAATATTCTTGAAAAATATTCTTTACAAGAAAAATAATGCGACAAGTGTTGAGTTATGCGACATATTATAGGTGTTTTGTATATTTTTTGACAATTTTTGTGCTTTTGTAGAAGATTGCCAAAACTAATTGACTTAAAAGAAAAAATATGGTTAAATTGTAGCGTGTATAATTATGTATATTGTACCATTGTATTTGTAGGAGGAAATTTTTTATGAAGAAAAAACGTCAAGAGAGACAAAGAAGCATTGGCTACGTAATAGCTCGTATGGGCTTTCTTATGGTTTTGGTCGGTATGGTCTGGATTTCTATTATTGCAATAGCTTCAAACTTTATCGCTACAAAAAATCTTGTTTCTGAGGAGCTTCTGACTGTTGCAACAACTGCATCAAGAAGCGTTCAGTGGGAATTACAATCTTATGTAAATTTGGCTGAAGCAATCGCAACAGATTCATATCTTTTATCTGATGAACATTCAGCAGAAGAAAAGCAAACTCATATTGCAGAAAAAGCTACTTCACACGGTTTAATTGGTGGCGATATGCTTGACACAAGTGGTATTGGTTTAGATGGAACAGACTATAGCTCGTCAGAGTCTTTCCAGAAAGCATTAAAGGGTGAAGTGTTTATTTCTTCTCCGACAGATGTAGGTGGCGGAAATAAAATGATGTTTATCGCTGCTCCTGTATGGGCAGATGGTACTGCGGGTTCAGAGGTTGTAGGTGTTGTTTATCTTATTCCATCACCTACAGTTTTAGATGATATTGTAAAATCTATAAAATCAAGTGCAAATGGTATAACAAATATTCTTGATAGCACAGGTGCAGTAATTGCTACCTCTAAGGTTGCTGAAGAGGGTGCTGAAGCACAAGATGTTACAGCAGGTGCAAGTGAAGCAGAAATGGCTACATATATGGAGCTTAATGCTCGCATGATTTCAGGCGAAAGTGGTTCTGAAACCTATGATTTTGCTGGTGCTTCATATTTTACAGCTTATGCACCTATTGCAGGTACAAACGGCTGGTCGATCGCCTTGACCTCACCTTATGCAGACTTTTTAAGCAGTGTTGCCACAGTTTCACTTATAATTTTTGTTTGCATTATAGCAATTGGTCTTTTCGCACTTTATATCGCAAACAGACTTGGTAAGAAAATTGGTGCGCCAATGAGCCTTTGCACAGAAATTATTAATGGTATTGGCATTGGTGATTTCAGTAAAGAAGCTCCTGTTGTTAAGAGAAAAGACGAAACAAGACTTCTTGCAGAAGCTACTGGTAAAGCAGTTCAGGAATTAAAAGAAATTGTTTATGATGTTACACGCGTCCTTGGTGCAGTTGCTGATGGCGACTTAACTGTTGACGTTGATGAAAAAGCAGAAATGTATGTTGGTGATTATAAAGCAATTTATGAATCACTTACAAGCATTAAAACAAGTCTTCAGGCTACAATGGAGCAGATTGACATCGCAGCAGAACAAGTTACATCTGGTTCAGAACAAGTTTCTATTGGTGCCTCTAACCTTTCAGAAGGTTCTACAAGTCAGGCTTCTTCAGTTGCTCAGTTAGCTTCAAATATCCGTACTATTGCAGATTTAATCAATGCAAACGCTGATGATGCGGCAAATGCTTCAGGTATGACTAATAAAGCGGGTCAGGCAATGGGCGATGCAAACGTTTCAATGGAAAATCTTGTTACAGCAATGAATGAAATTGCAGACCTTTCAGAAGAAATTAAGAAGATTAATAAAACTATTGAAGATATTGCATTCCAGACAAATATTCTCGCTCTTAACGCCGCAGTTGAAGCAGCAAGAGCAGGTGCAGCTGGTAAAGGCTTTGCAGTTGTTGCTGATGAAGTTAGAAACCTTGCTGGTAAATCACAAGAAGCAGCAAAGAGTACAACAGAGCTTATTGAAAATACAGTTCTTGCAATTCAAAAGGGTAATGAATTAGTTGCTGATGTGGCAACTAAGATGAGCGATGTTTCAGCTTCTGCCGGTGCAGTTGCTCAGATTAACGGTAAGATTTCTGAAGAAAGTAAAAACACAGCTATTTCTATTAATGAAATTACTGTTGGTATCGACCAGATTTCAAATATTGTTCAGACTAACTCAGCAACTTCACAACAATCTGCAGCAGCTGCAGAAGAGCTTGCTGGTCAAGCTAACACACTTAAAAATCTTATTGAAGCATTCAAATATTAATATTAATAAAAATTTGAGTCGGTAGTTAACCTACCGACTCTTTTTTATTTGTTTTGTATGGAGTATAGTTTTTTCTTATTGTTGAAATTTGTTTTTTTAGGAGGATTTTAACGTTTTTTCTGTCACAGGTTTTGTAAATACTGTAATAGGCTTTGAATTCGTCGTGGTTGTCACCGCATAACCGTGATTTTTCACTCATTATTTTATCGAATACTGATTCTGTATAACCAATATCCTGTGGAATGTGTGTGACATCTGCAAGCTTTGAGAGTGAGACTAAGTTGTGGTCACTTGCCGGCTGAAAGTCTGCTATATACTGAATACAGGTTGCCAAGAAGTAGTGAACAGTTAATTTTTCTTCGTCTGAAATGTTCCTTGTGAATTGCATAAGGTAGTTTGTGAAGCTGTGAACTTCTGCGGGGGTACTGACGTATTTATAAAAGCTGTCTTCACTTTCGTATGCTTCGAACAACGTTTCACTAAGTCCTGCGAAATTTAAGTTTTGCCGTGATTTAGAGTGATAATATTTTGGAGTAAGTATATCATTTTTTACAGTTAAAGTAACGCTTGATATCGTAGGGTCTTTATCAATTTCAGTGAAGGCGGGGTTTAAGCTGTTTTGCAAAACCGTACCAACTGCTCTGGCACCTGTGCCCAAAGAGGTTGATATTTCAGCAATTTTTTCACAAGCCTTTTCATCAATATTTAATTTTACATCTGAGATTTTAAAAAGGTGCGAATATTTTTCTATATAAGAGCCTTTAGGAGATTTTAAAAGTTTACAGAAATCTTCTTTAGAGAGTGGAGGAATGTAGTGTATAGCGCCGATTCTGCCCAAAAGTTCAGCGTTGAAGCCGTATTGCTTCACGTCATCTAAAGTGGCGTGTTTTAAATATTCGTTTTCCTCTTCTTGTATAGTGTTATTTACAAAGCCTATTGTATTTCTGCCTTTGATTCGTGATTTTATTATTTCTTCGATACCATCAAATGCACCCGAGAAGATAAAGAGCATTTTGCTGGTATCTATAAATTCTGTACGACTTTGCCCTAAGTCGCACGAGATACCTTTGCCTTCAATCACCTGTAACAAGTTGAACTGAGGGTTTGTGGTTTCACCACTTCTGAATTTCATTTTGCAGAACTCGTCAATTATTACTATACTGCTGTTGAATTTTTCTTCATCAGAACATCCTTGCTTTGCGAGAGTGAAAAGCTGGCTTAAGGTTGTGCCCTTGTAACCTTCAGGACTTAATGCGCTGGAGTCTATTGTGAATACGTTAAGTCCTGCTGCATCTGCTAATGATTTTATTAAGTGCGATTTACCACAACCTGTACGTGCTAATACCAACAATGAATTATTCGGGAGCGAGTGCGGGTCTATACCTGATTCGATTGCGCAGAGCTTTCTTAAATGAAGCGTAATTAGAGAAGCAAGTTTGTCTAAAGTTTCCTTTTGAGTTTCGAGTGGAACAATTTTTTTAGAGGCTCTTTCTATGAGGGTTTCTTTGGAGATGTACTTCATATCTCTCGCTCCTTTCAGGTGTTTTTTACTTAGCTAAGACAATTTATTCTGCCTTGTAAGGTGTGTATTTCACTGATATTTTTAAAATGTTTTTGAGAATCATTCCTGGTGTTTTCTCATTTTTATAGATGCAAAAACGGTCGTAATATAATATTAAATCTGAGTTGCTTTGGTCTGTATTTTCTTCTAAATGACCTTTTATGAAGAAATCAAAGAGTGAGTCTTTATATTCTTTTTTTGTAGTATCATTTCTTAACATAATTGCTAAGAAAACGAGGTTTTCTAAGTTGCATTCTTCCTCTGGCGAGGTTTTTATTGTGTAACTTATAGCGGCTTGTAAAAAGTAGAAGAGTGTTAATTTATCCTCTTCAGGAAGCCTTTTTAATGGCTTCATTAGATGAGTTATGAATTTATTTGCTTCAGTCGGTGTTTTGGTATATTCAAGGAAGGATTTTGTAAAAAGTTTTTTATCGACTAATTTGATTTTATCTTCTACAGTTTTAAGAAAACGTAAAACCTCGTCAGAAAAGGATTTACGATTGCCAAACCCCTCAAAAGCCGATTCATCAAAACTGCCGTTATTTTTATTAATCTCGATTTGTAATTCAAGCGGGAGTTCTGAGTCTTTGTAAGAAGGGAAACTATCTTGGATGACTCTCATATTTACTGCTCCTTTCGTTGTAGTTTAAATTGTTTATTGCTCTTCAGGGGGCTTGAAATTGCAGATAATTGTCCAGATGTGATAAGCGATTATACTTGGTGAATCTTCATTTCGTATTTCATTAAAAAGCTCGTAATAGCATTTTAATTCGTGATGCTTTCTTAAATTTGCTATTCTTACGACTTCTTTTAAAAATACGTCATAGAGCGGCTCTTCAAAGTCATCATCAAAGGGTTGCTCACGTTTTAGGGAGTCTACCATTAAACAAAGGTTTAAAAAGTCAAAATCGCCTTCTAAATGACATTCATTTTCATAATGAAACGTTGTCTGCAAGAAGAGAAAGAGTAACAATTCTTCATCAGGCGGTAGGTCACATATAAGCCCTATGAGGTGCTTTGTGAATTTATAAATATCAGGAGGATTTGTGATATATTTGTTAAATGTGATTTTTTTCCAACTATCATCTTTTGGAAAGTTAAGTTCACCATCTATGATTTTTTCTAAAGTATTGTTACTCATATTCTCTACTCCTTTTAGTTTTTGTTTTGGTTTCTGTTTTTTGTTTCGCCCACCCTTTTTGGTGGGCTTTCACCAGCAGATGTTTGTTGAGATTTATGTTAGTCATTGTTCTTACTCCTTTCGGTTTTAGTTTTTATTATCGCCCACCCTTTTTGGTGGGTTTATACCAGCAGATGTTTATTGAGGTTAATGTTTGTCATTTTCCTTGCTCCTTTCGTTTTGGTTTTGTGTTTCTTTCTGTCTTTACTATACCACAAATTTTTTTAAAGTCAAAGAAGTGTCACAGATAAATAGTCATATTGACAAAAGAACGAAAAAGTGGTAAATTTATTATAGAAAATAATAGGAGGCAGTATCGTGACAAACATTGAAAAATATAGAAACTTAGTAGATGAAAGCAAAAAATATCAGGATTTAATTGAAAACTTGAAAAATCAGGTTTTTGGCTACAATGTTTATTTGACACATATTGCCGTGCGAGGTTTTCCTGCTTTTTCATTTAAAGAGGGTTCTAAAGAATTTAAAGTAATAAATAAGTTTGTTGATGATATAACAGAATATTATAAATCGTTTGATGAAAGCGTTTCTTACATATTTTCTTATGAATTTACAGAAAAAGATGCTATCACAATAAAAAATATGCTTTACGTTATAATTGGCTTTTTGATGAGCGAATGTCGAAAAGAAGATTACACATTTTTAGGTGTTGTCAAGCTTTTAAAAACATTTATGGGGAATGTTTCGGAAGAATATAACGATGACAAAACTTGTAGTGTGTTTTACAGAATATGGGAAGGTATGTCAGAACAAAGCAAAAAAGATATGCCTGATATTTTAAATAACGCTTTTAATGAGTTGTATGAAGATTTTGATTACAACTATTTAAAAAGAATTGCAGACGGACTCTGGCATTGTATTCGTTTTTATCTTTATGATAATAATTTAGAGTACACAGGCGACCCGTTTATGATGATGGCAACCAATGATTTGATTTTAGAAATTTCAGAAAGACTTTCTAATATTAAAGAAAACAAAAAAACACATAAATCTCGATTGGAGCGTGATTTATGTGACTGATAACAGAGAATATAATTTGTGGCGCGAAAATTTTTTAGGTGTTTTCCGTCAGATTTCTACCGATGAAGATTTCAAAAAGTTAGCTTCATTTTATCCTTATAATGATTATAATGATAATAAATGTAAACAACGAAAAAATAATCTTTTGAGAAGCGGTAACAGAAATATCTATCTTGATGATTTATATGCTGTATCGCAGTTTTCAGACAAAACGCCCGATAATTTATTATTAGGTCGGAATAATATTGCTTTCTTCTGGAGTGAATTAATGGGCGAAAATCTTTTTTCAAAAGAATGTATTGAAAGAATAATTGAGTCGCTTAAAAGCGACAAAAATTATAGAGCGATTTATATACCTAAAGAAATAGATGACTTTTTATATTATGCAAAATCAGTAGTGTTCGAAATAAACGATAAAAAAATAAGACGCCCTATTTTTAATATAAATGATAATACACTCGATTTTAAAACAACCGGAAAAACTGAGTATAGTTATAACCCTAATCTTTTTTATGGTGGGGATGCTTACGACGTTTTGTGCGATTATGTCTTGGAATTAACACCCAAAGATTTTCCTGAATGTAAAAGTGATGAAGCAGAAGCGTTTATTGAAACAATAGGCGTTTACCTTGATGCCGGCAAAAGTGAGGCGGATAAAAGCGACAGCGATATAAATTTTAGAATAAAAAACTGGGTTTGTAACTGTACAATTTGGCTTTTACTTTCATATATTTCTGACACTTGCGAAAGATTGGGAGAGCGTGTAGAATATTATTTAAGAAAAAACAATGAAGTTTTAGTTTTTATGTTAAGACTTTTTGTATTTGGCACTAAAGTGACAAAGCAAAAGCGTGTGACAGATGAAGTTACAAACGAAAAGAAGCGTGTGAGATATTCTGCTTTTTTAGGTTGTAATAATGAAAAATTAGAAAATGTAAGCGACGAGTACGATTATTACGATGACGAAATTGAATATAAAACTGCAAGTATTTCTGAAATGCAGAAATCATCACTTTCAGATATTTTGAATTTTGAATTGAGGTGAATTTATGAAAAATTATGAATTTAAAGGTAAGTGGATTGCCGCTACAACAAATATAGAAGACAGATTTGCACCACTTTTTAAAAGAAACTTTAAAATAGAAAAGTCGATAAAATATGCCACACTTTATATTTGTGGGTTAGGTTTTTATGAAGCAAAAATTAATGGTTGCTTACCTGATGACAGCGTTTTAAATCCTACTCATTCTCAATATAGCAGCACAATATATTATAGAGTTTTTGACGTTACTGCTATTTTAAAGAAGGACGAAAATGAAATAACAGTTGAACTTGGTAACAGCTTTTATAATGAATTTACAACAGTGTGGAACTGGCATATAGCATCGTGGAGAAACACACCAAGATTAATTCTTGACTTAGTAATTGAGTATAATGATAATACAACTGAAATTATAAAAAGTGACGAGAGTTTTAAGGTTGCGACTAATGGCATAATTACAGAAAACAGTATTTATTGTGGCGAAACTCACGATATGCGAAACACTGATTTAGTATTTAAAGACGTGGTTTTAGCTGAAGCGCCAACTGGTAAGCTCACTCTTCAGAATGCTGAGCCTATGAGGAGAATTAAAGAGTTTAAGGTAAAAGAAATTAAAAAAATGAACGATGGCTATTATATTTTAACTGCACCAGAGATGATTACAGGTTGGGCTAAAATAAGATTTAACGCTCCCAAAGATACTGTAATTACAGTTACATATATGGAGCAGTTAAAAAAGGATGGTACTTTTCAGAAAATTGGTAAAGGCGAGGGTCACGATGGTAACTGGTGGCCAGAGAATTACATTCAGCACGATACGTTTATAAGTAATGGTGAAGAATGTCTTTTTGAGCCAAAGTTCAGCTACAAGGGTTTTAAATATATTGAAATTTCGGGTTGCCCTACTGAAATTACAAGTGATGATATAGTTCTTTATAAAATAGCAAGTGATGTTGAATTTATAAGTGAATTCTCTTGCTCAAACTCTCTTATAAATGACTTGCACGCTCTTATGCACAGAACAATTCTCAATAATCTTCAGGGTAAGCCCACTGATACACCCGTGTGGGAAAAGAATGGTTGGTTAGGTGACCTTAATTGCGGTCTTACTTCAATGATGTATAATTTTGATTTGAAGCTCTTTTTAGAGAGCTTTACTACTACAATGAACGACTGCTTTAACGAATTTAATTCTGTTCCTGTAATGGTGCCAAGTGCAAACTGGGGTTGGCAGAATTCACCTGTGTGGAACACGGCATTCGTATTCACTGCAGAAGCACTTTTACGCTTTTGTGGCCATAAAGAGTTTGTTGAAAGTATATATGGAAATCTCGTGAAATTCAGCAAAAATCAGATTGAAGCGTTAAAAGAAAATAATTGGGTGTGGGGGACAAAAGGTCTTGCTGACTGGGTAGCACCAGTGAACAGTGAAAATGATGAGGTTGACCCGAATACCTCTGAAGGTGCAGAAATTTGCGGAACGGGCTTCGTTTATAAAATGCTCGAGAGTATGATTTATATTTCAGAGGTTCTTGGAATTAAAGATAATATTGAAGAATTTAAAAATGCAAGAGAAAATATTTATAAAGCATTTAATGAAAAATTCTTTAATAAAGAAAAAAATATTTATGAAACACTTTTCTGGGAGCAAAGAGGAAAGAGAGAAAAATATCGTCAGACCTCAAACTTAATTCCATTAGCCTTTGGTTTGGTTCCAGAAGAGTATAAAACGGCAGTTTTTTCTAATCTTGTTGATGATATAAAGTGTAAAGGTTATCACCTTGACGCTGGGTGTATTGGCACAAAATTCATTTTACCAGTTCTTCTCGATAATGGCGAAAATGCTACAGCCTACAAGGTTTTAACTGGGACTACATATCCAAGCTGGGGGCATTGGCTTGCATTCGGCGACGACTCGGCGTGGGAGTCTTGGGAAACCACAACACGCTCAAAAGACCACTATTTTCTTGCTACTTATGATGAAATTTTATTCTCTCACTTTGCAGGTATTTATGATATAGAGAACGGATTTTTAATATTTACAATAAAGCCTGTTTTAGACTGTGGCTTAGAATTTGTGAATTGTAAAATTAAAACCCCACAAGGTATTTTAAAAGTTGAGTGGCAAAAAACAGAAAATAATAAATATAAAATAAATATTAAAATACCAGAAAAATCTACGGTAAAAATAATATTAAAAGAAAAAATAAACACCACCGTAACTGGTGGTGAGTATAGTTGGGAAGTGTAAAAATGAACGTAGCAATTTGTGATGATATGCCAGAAATTGTTTTAGAACTTTCACAGTATGTTGAAGCATATTTTAATAGACACAATTACAATTTATCACTTTTCAAATTTAATAGTGGTATTGAACTCTTAAAATCAACTGAAAAATACGATTTGATTTTTTTAGACGTTGAAATTGGCGAAGAGAACGGAATTGAAGTTGGTAAAGTTCTTAAAGAAAGAAACCCAAATGCTGTAATTTTTATTGTTACTGCTTATAACAAATATCTTGACGATGCTTTTGATTTACAGGTTTTCAGATTTTTTAATAAACCTATTGAATTAGAGCGACTTAATAAAGCACTTGATTCTGCTTTTGAACTTATAAACAAAAAAGTTATTGAGTTTGTAGATTGCAAATCAAATGAACGTGTTAAAATAGTGCAGAATGACATTGTTTTAGCCTTTATTGACGGCAGAAAAATCAAAGTTGTTTCAACAAATGGTGAGAATTACTGTAATTTAAAATTAAAAGAGTTTTCAGAGCTTTTAAGTGCATCTTTTTTCGCCTTTCCACACGCAAGTTTTATTGTTAACCTTAACTATTCTGTTAATTACCAGAGAACAGAGTTAACACTAAAAAATGGAAATAGAGAATATTCAGTTCCTATTTCAGCAAAAAATCAACCGTCATTCAGAGAGAAATATTTTAATTTTCAGAGTGGTGAATAGTAAAAGTGCAGAGCCTTGTTGCTCTGCACTTCTATTTTTTTGCTCTTAAATTCTATTTTTTTGTAAAGTGTATTTAATTTTTATAAAAAAGAAAGTATAATCGAATTGAAAGGAAGTGGAGAGGATGAAAAAAGGTAAATTAAACAAGTTTAAATATAAGTTTTACGTTCCGCTTTTTATTTTTCCAGTAATAACTGTTATTAATAATTTTTTGTTGTATTCATCAAATTTTGGTGGGCTTTTTGATGCTCTGAATGATGATGTTTATTCTTCACTTACATATTTTTTATCTATCCTTTCAATTGGGGCTTGTTGTTATATTTTTATTTATTATCAGGAATTACTTGAGAGAGATAATAAAATTAAAGATTTAGAAACACAAAAGAAAATTGAAAGTATAGATAAAACTTACTTTGAAATTTTAGAAAAGAATAACGAAGATTTGAAAATTTTTACTCACGATATAAAAAATCATTTAATGCACATAAGTTCACTTTCTGAATCTGAAGAAGTTAAAAATTATGTGAATGATTTGTGTGGTACAGTAACGTCATTTGGTAATAAAATTGTGAGTAAAAATAAAACTTTAGATATTATTATTAATAAATACTCTGTGCTTTGCGAAAGTAAAAATATAAAACTAAATTTTGACACAAAAACCGAGAATTTATTATTTGTTGAGCCGACTGATTTAAGTACGATTTTAAACAATTTGCTTGATAATGCAGTTGAAGCTTCTGAAAAATCACAGGGGAAATTTATTAATGTGAAAATTAGTTTAAATGAACGCAATATGAAAGTTCTGACAATTATAAACAGTTGTGATAAAGAGCCTGTTACAAATAATGGTAAGCTTGTTACAACAAAAGAAAATTCTTCTGGTCACGGTTTGGGAATAAAAAGTGTAAAAAGAACTTTGAAAAATTATAATGGCGATTTTGAATGGTTTTACGACAAGGAGAAAAAGGAATTTAAAGTGATTGTTTTATTTTCTTGAATGGGGTGATATATTTGAGTGTTAAACAAAAAATTAGAGATTTATCTGTCAAACAAGCTGAAACAACATGTAAATATGCCTGGGTTTTACCAATGTTTGAAGTTTTTATAATTCTACCGTTGTTTCTAAGTTTCTGTAGTAATCAATTCTTAATTTTTCATTTTAACACTTTGTTTATATGCAGTTTGGGGAAATTATTTATAGAAACTGCAATAATAAAAAAGTCATTGATTTTATTTGTAGTGGCTTTTGTGTGTTTTGCAAGCAAAATTGTATCATCGTTTTTTATGTTGAAAAAATCTAAATGGGGATATATATCTATAATATCATTGTATCTAATAGATTTTATTGTTTCATTAGTAATACTTTTTAACAGCGAAACGACTTTGCAAGAATTGGGTGGTAAAGACTTAATTGATGTTTTTTTGTTTCTTTTGGCACCAACAATTTCTTGTGTTTATGTGTATTTGTATTTCTACATAATAAAGCATAGAGAAAAAACAAAAGAACTTAAAATTTTCACTTCAATTATTTTTTTTATAGCAATTATTGCAGTTGGGGTTATGGGGTTTAATGGTAATAAACAAATTGCAACGGATAATGAAATAGCGACTTTAAACAGATGTTATGAGTATTCTGAAAAGTATTTATATAAAGCTTTACCCGATGACAAAGAAACGCTCGAAAAAATGCTTTGCGATATAGAAGAAGTGTTTGAAAAAGAATTATTTTTTACGGCACTCAGACAAAGTGACTATTTTACTGAATTAAAAGAAGAACAAAAATCCAACGATTACGCAACACCAATAATAACTAAAAGCATCTATGCTAATGACCTGATGTATTTAAAATCTAAAATTCTGCTTAAACTTGATAAAAATGATGAATATATAGACTATTACATAGAAACACGTCGGTGGTTTTCGACTGCAGAAGTTGAGTTTTTTTACAAGTATTTAGAAAAGGATATTAAAAATTATTCCGATGACGATTGTGAAGTTGTGAAAAAAGCCTGTGTCGAGTTTATGGATGAAGATGTCAATAGAATAGAGAAGTTTTGGGCAACAATTGATTATAGCAGGGCAGCAGGAAAGGATTTGACAAAAGAAGAAAGACAAGAAATAACAAAAGAATTTCGAGAAGAGCATTTACCAGATTACGATAATGATAAAATAAGAGCGGATTTATTAGAGTTAGAAGAATACAAAGCGATTGAAAGAACGTTATATATGTTGAAGTGATTTAAGGTGGTGGGGTTATGAATAAAATTAAACATTTAAAGAAAAAGATTGAAAAACTTCCATTTTATAGGATAGGTTGGGTAATATTGTTGTTAGAATTTCTGGTGTGGGGAACCAACCTTGTCCTTTTACTCGCCGCTTCACCAGCATTGTTATTTTTAGGACACGCTAAATTGTTCCCTATAGTATCAGCGTCAAGTTTTTTACTTTTAAGACAATATGCAATAAGTAATTCGGTAGTGTTATTAATATTATCATTTTTGCCATTCGTATTAAAAATGATTTGCGCTATTGGTATAGCAAATAAGAAAAGGGCATTTAGTATTGTTTGTGTAGTCTTATATCTTTTAGATTTTATATGTTTTTTGATATATTGGGTAAATAGTGGACTTCGGTTAGAGGAACTTTTAATAGAAGAAATTTTGAGAGTTGCTGTAGGTGTGTTTTTGGGCGGAGCTGCAGTTAGCGGGTTTTTTATTGAGTGTTATTTTCTTTTTTATGGTGAAGCAGTTCTTTCTAAAAGAGAAAAAAAGAAAGCGAAAATATTTGATTTTTCATATTCACTTGTACTTGTAGTAATAGGTGTAATTGTATTTACTGGGGTTCACATAAATGAAAGTAAAACGACTGCAACAAAAGAAGAAATTGAACTTGTCAATAAGTGCTATGAGTACACAGAACAATACTTACAAAATGAATTGCCAGACGATAAAAAAATGCTTGAAGCAATGCAAAAAGATATAGAAGCCGTAATTGAAACAGATGTTTTTAAAAATGCAGTTAATGAAAGCAAGTTTCACGAAAGGCACATGAATGCAAAGGCAAATGAAGATTATTTTTATTATGGTGCAATTTCTGAAAAAAGTACGTATGCCAATGAATTGATGTACCTAAAAGGTAAGATTTTATTAAAGCTTGATAAGGATGATGAGTACATCGATTATTATATAGATAAATATAAATATTTTACAACTTCGTTTACAGATAAATATTTTTTTGAGTATTTAAACAATGATAAAGAAAATTATAGTGAAGATGATTGTGAAGTAATTAAAGAAGGGTGCATTAAGCTTTTGGAGAGTGATTTGCCTGACTATGAAAAGTGGGAATGTACAGGAGATTATGCCTTAATGAATCCCCCAAATACAACAAAAGAAAAAAGAGTGAAAGAACGGGATGAATTAAGAGCCGAATATGTAGCTGGTTATACAACAGAAAAATTTTCGAAAGATTTGGATGAATACGAAACGGTTAAAAGAAGCTTGTATATGATGCAGTAAAAGAAGGCGTTTGAGTTATGAAAATTATTGAAAAAATTAAAGAACTTTATAAAAAATATGACAGCATTCCTGTTAATAAGTTTTTTTGGGAAATACCACTAATTGAGGCATTAGTCTTTTTGCCCGTGCTTTTTTCTCTTATTAGAATGAATATTTTGTTGGTTTCCGGTGTCAACATGCTATTCCCGATGTTTAGTGGTTTTGCATATTTTATTTTAAAGCTTGGGATATTATACGATTCACTTGTTTTGAAGCTTCTTTCATTTGTGCCATTTATCATAAAATTTATATTTTCGATTTTTTTAGTTAATGGTAAAAGAAAGTTTGTAAATTTAACCGGTGGGTTATATTTAGTTGATTTTATTTTCTCATTAGTATTTTTAATAACAGGAAATTATGAGGTTTCATGTTTGAAGTCAGAAGCATTAGTTTCGTTAATATTGCAGTTAGTTGTATTGGTGTTTATTCAAATTTTAGTTATCGTTTTACTTGTTTCAGATAAATTGAATATTGTAGGAAAATTTAAAGACCAACCCCAAAATGTACGAAAAGAGTTATATAAAAAAACGATATCAGCAACAGTAATATTTTCAGTAACTACGTCAATAGTATTTGCGGGTGTTTGGTTCAATGATTCAAGAAAAAAAGCGACTGATGATGAGGTTTTGCTTTTAAACAGATGTTATGATTATTCAGAAAAATATTTATATAAAGAATTGCCGGATGACGAAGAAACTTTGAAATTAATTGTAAATGATATAGATAGCGTTATAGAAACAGATATTTTTAAAAATGCATTTAACCAGAGTAAATATAAAAATAGAATACTAAGCAGCGAGAATGAGAGTAGTTATCCACCACTTATAATTAAAAGTGAATATGCAAATGAACTTATGTTTCTGAAGTGTAAAATACTTTTGCAACTTGATAAAGAAACTGAATACATTTCTTATTATAAAAACAATTATAAATATTTTGGTTCAACGTGGACAAAAAGATATTATGAGTACGTCAACGAGAATATAGATGGGTTTACAGAGGAGCAAAAGGAAATTATAAAAAAAGGTTATAAAGAAATATTAGCTTCAGATGCAAGTGATTTTGAAAAGTATAATGTTTTTATGGGGATTATTTATTTTTTTGGAGTTGAAAATGAGGGCTTAGCTGAAGGGGAAATATCAGAAAACCCCGATTTTATAAAAATGAAAAAACTTGCCGAAGAATCATTTGAAAATATGAATTACGTAAAAGATGGTGGTTTAATCAAAGATGGTTTTAATTGGTTAAGTGTAAAAGACAAACTTTATATGTTTAAATAATTTTTCTCCCCATCAGCAGTTTATAAAATTGCTGATGGGGAGAAGTTTTTTAAAATTCTAACAATGCCAATAAAAACATTGAATAACCTGTCGGGTGATGCACAGCATCTGTTGAAATGAAATCAAGTTGTGCTTTTGCTTCTAATTTATATTTTCCTTCTTTAGTAATGTTAAAAAGTTCAACAAGATTAAAAGCCATTAATGAATTACCACTTGGGATTGCACCGTCATAAGTTTCTTTAGGATTTAAAATGAGTTGTTCACTTTCTTTGCTATAAAAATTAAATCCCGAAGCTGTGTCTTTAAAATCAGTAATTACTTTGTCAGAGAGTTCTTTTGCACGTGTTAAAAAAAACTCTTCTTTTGTTGCTTTATATAATTTTAACTGAGCAAAAATATAACTTGCATACTCATCTAAAAAGCCTTTAACACCACGTTTTTCTTCTCTGTAGCTTACAAAAAGTGTGTTGTTTATATAGAGATTATTTCTAAGAAAATCATCTGCTTTTTTAGCCGCATTAATATAATCTTTATTTTTACTTACCATATAAAGCTCACACATTGCAGAAATCATTAAAGAATTCCAGGAAGTCAGAATTTTGTCATCAAGGTGAAGCGAAAATCGTTTTTTTCGGTAATCATAAATAGTTTTTAAATATTGCTCAAAAGTTTTGTTTTCTGTATTGCTTTGTAAAAGATTTGGTATGCTTTTACCTTCAAAATTACCACTTTCTGTAATGTCATAATGATGGTTGAAATCTTCGCCGATTTCACTCCCGAGTAAATCAATAATTTCTTCTCTTGTAAAAGTATAAAACTTACCTTCCTCGCCGTCGCTGTCAGCATCCTGTGCACTGAAAAAACCACCATTTTCACTTGTCATTTCTCTTAAAATATACGAGGCAGTTTTTTCAGCAATTTCAAGATACAACGCCTTTTTTGTTACAGAATAAGCCTTGCAGTAGGCGAGTATCAGTAATGCATTATCATAAAGCATTTTTTCAAAGTGCGGAACAAGAAAACGCTTGTCGGTAGAATATCTTGAAAAGCCAAATCCGATATGGTCAAAAAGTCCACCAGAATACATTTGAATTAAGGTGAGCTCTGCCATTTCAAGACATTTTTTTGCACCGAATTTCTCATAATAAGAAAGCAAAAATAAAATATTGTGAGGTGCAGGGAATTTTGGTGCGCTACCAAATCCACCAAAAATTCTGTCAAAACTGCGTTCGTATAAAGCTACTGCTGTATGTGCTAACTTAATATCAGCATTTCCTGTTGAAGTGTTTTTTAACTTTAGGTGCTCAATAATTTTTTCTGCTTGTTTTAATAATTCGTCTTTGTTATCGGTCCATTCATTGTGTATTGCAATAAGCAAGTTTTTAAGTGCGGTTTTAGGAAAATATGTTCCAGCAAAAAATGGTTTACCTTCCCAATCCATAAAAATACTTGTTGGCCAGCCACCACTACCTGTGAAAGCCTGACAAACCGACATATAAACGCTGTCAACATCGGGGCGTTCTTCTTTATCTACTTTTATAGCGATAAAATGTCTATTAATAATATCTGCAATTTCGTCATCTTCAAAACTTTCGTGTGCTATTACGTGGCACCAATGACAAGAACTATAGCCAATGCTTAAAAAAATAGGTTTGTTTTCTTCTTTTGCACGTTTGAATGCTTCTTCACACCAGGAATACCAGTCAACAGGGTTTTCTTTGTGCTGAAGAAGATATGGGCTTGTTTCACGCTCTAAACGATTACTCAAATTAATCACCTTTTTTCATTTTTATTAGCATTAGCTAAAAGGTGTGTTATATGCAAAAACACCACAACTTAAAAAAGCTGTGGTGTTCTTTAGTTAAATTTCTTCAAATAAAATTAATTCAGAAATCATAGGGGAATTCAGATTTATTAAAATTCCGTTATTTATAAGAGAAAAACTAGAAATGTTAAAAGAAACTCTGTCGTTATCTAACCAGATTTTATAATTTTTATTTAATGCAACGCCTTTTGGTTTAATAGTTATTGAATTACCATTATTATTTTCAGTTGAAAATACAGTAATAGCACCTTTTGTTTTATCAGGTGTAGCAATTTCTAAACTTACAAAACCATTTTTATAAGCCTTATCTGTTTCAGGTGTATGGTGATAAATTAACGAAGTAGGGAGTATTGGTCTTATAAACGTTTTATAAATATCTGTACTGTGCTTTACAAACTCTAAAAGTTCAGAATTTATTTCTGTTTTCATTGGTGCAATTACGTTTAAAGACATGTGACCGAGCATTGTGTTACGTAACTGCAAATCGAGTGAGCCGTGCTCGTGACAACCCATTCCTGCAAAAAGTCTGTCAACTCTTTCAGGCGGTAAGCACATTGTCATTCCGTTTGTAATATAAATTGATTTAGGGGCTCTCTGGCAATCTGAAACCCAGGTGTGGTTAAAGTTTTTCATCTGACCTAAGTCGCATCTGCCACCGCCACCAGCACAGTTTTCAAAAACTACTTTTGGGAATTTCTTTTTTAAATTCTCATACATTTTATAAACTCTGTTGAAATGTTTAATTGTAAGGCTTTCCTTAACGCCTGTGCCTGTGTCGCGCATATTAAAGTAATCACGGCAAGAAGTATTATAGTCAACTCGTAATAAATCTAATTTATATTCAGTTATTACTCTTTCCAATTCACTTTCGCACCAAGAGGCTGCTTCTTCGTTAGTGAAATCTATAAATTGGTTAGTTTGCTCACCAAAAGTGTTTTTTGCTCTCCACTCAGGTTTATCTTTAAATTGTGGGCAATATTTACCGAGAGATTCAACATCCATCCAAAGACCGAATTTAAGCCCTTTACTGTGACAGTAATCAACAACTTCAGTAATTCCGTTGGGGTAGAGTTCTTTATTTGGAACGTTGAGTCCGTTGTAATTACCCCATTCAACCTGTTCACCTTTAGGGCATACCCAACCAGCATCAATAATGAATACTTCGCCACCCATTTCTTTAAATTGGTCAATGTAGTCTTTACAGATTTCTATTCCCATATCTAAATGCTCTGCACCCATTCCACAACCAATTAGAAGGTTTACAGGATTAATTTCAGGTGCATTTAAAACAGATTTTCTTACATGGGCGTGTAATTCATTAATTGCTAAGTCAAGGTCGCCCTGAACTAACCCGTGCTGAATTTCGGGTGACTTAAAGGTTTCGTGTGGCGCAATTACATATAATGGCTTGTTGCCCAAAATTTCAGCTTTAAATGAAAGATGACAGTCGGTATTTTTCTGCCCATTCAAATCAAATGTAAAGCGGCAACCACCACTAAAGCTGAATTCAGAAACCCATATTTTGCCAGTAACGTTATTTCTTAAAAATACAACTGGCTGACGGAATCGGTCACGATTGAAGCGAGTGTCAATCGAAGTAGAAACAGCATCTAATTTATGCCAGTTAAAAAGACCTTCTTCGCCCCATTTGTCACTATCAAAATAACCTATTGAATAAATCTCACTTGCATTAATATCTGAAGAATACACTTTATCTCTGTCGAATGTTTCAAGTCCACCAGAGAGAAGACTTAATCTGCTTAAATTCAAATTGTTATCTGAAAGATTTTCAATTTCAATATATCTTGAAAATACGTTTGTACCATCTAATATTGTGTGGATTTTGATGTTAATGGGTTTAATATTACTTTTTAAAGTTAAAATGCTTTCAATGTTCTCTTTATTTTTAATAGTTTCAAAGTCAATTAATTCCAAGTCAAAATCAACACTCTGACCATCAATTTCAATATTAAAAGCGTAAGGCTCACAAAAGTCATTTTTATTAAGTCTTGTAGGAAAGCTCATTAAAACGTTTAAAGGGTAGCCAGCACTATTGTAGCCAGATGACAGTAATGCACCATTATAAAAAGCTTCTTCATAAACAAAAGAACCGCTTCTGTAAGAAATGATTTGCTCATTTTCATTTTTATTCAGTGAAATATTAAAAAAATTGTGATTTGACTGCATAAAAACACCCCATTCATTTATAACACGATTATAACAAATAACAGGTTTTAAATCAATCATAATTGACACATATATTTAAAAATGATATCATAAATTGATTGATAAATTTTCTGGAGGGATTGTTATGAATTACCGTAAAGATAAAAATGGCAACGATTTATCTCTTTTAGGCTTTGGATGTATGCGCTTTCAGAAGAAAATGGGCAGAATTAATATGGAGCTTTGCGAAAAGCAGATAATGAATGCATATGAAAATGGTGTTAATTATTTTGATACTGCATTTATTTATCCTGGTAGTGAGAGTGCTATAGGTGAAGTATTTGAGAAAAATAATATAAGAGAAAATATCTATATCGCAACAAAATTGCCACCACAATTAATGGTGAATTTAGACGTTTTAGAAAAACTCTTTAAAGAACAGTTGAAAAGGCTTAGGACGGATTATATCGACTTCTATTTAATGCATATGATGAGTGATATAAAGGTTTGGGAGCGACTTAAGGGAATTGGTATAGAACAGTGGATAGATGATAAAAAGAAAAGTGGACAGATAAGAAATATAGGTTTTTCATTCCATGGTAACAGTGAAAAGTTCTGTGAAATTGTTGACGCTTACCCTTGGGATATGTGCTTAATTCAGTATAATTATATGGATGAGCACAGTCAGGCTGGCAGAAAGGGGCTTCTTCACGCTCATAGCAAGGGTATTCCTGTTATGATAATGGAGCCACTTCGTGGTGGCAAATTAGTTAACAATTTACCAGACGAAGCAAAAGCGATTTTTAAAAATTATGAAGTGCAATATACACCAGCACAATGGGCGTTCAGATGGCTTTTTAGTCAGAAAGAAGTTACAACAGTTCTTTCGGGTATGAATTCTGAAGAAATGGTAGCTGATAACATAAATACGGCATCTGTAACAAAAATCGGTGATGTTACTGAAGCGGATGAAAAAATGCTTAAAGATGTTGTTAAGGCAATTAACCACAAAATGAAGGTTGGTTGCACGGGCTGTGGTTACTGTATGCCTTGCCCACAGAACATTAATATAAGTGGTACATTCTCAGCATATAACACACACTTTACAGGCAATAAATTTTTAGGCTTTAAAGAGTATTTAAGAGCAACATCATTTGGTGGTAATGCTCCTGCATCTGCTTGTATAAATTGTGGTAAATGTGAAAGCCACTGCCCACAAGCGATTGAAATAAGAAAAGAATTAAAAAATGCAGTTAATACACTTGAAACTCCAGTGTATAAAACTGCAAATAACGTGATAAGAAAATTTAGTAGTAAAAAATAGTTTTTTTATTATACTAAGTTTGATTATAAATTAAAGGTGATTTTATGAATAAAGCAAAATATGTTGATACTTCAATTGGTACTGTTGCAGAAGAAGACAGCATCGAGGAATGTCACGGTGGCGGTAAAACCTACCCTGGTGCTTCTGTCCCTGGTGGTATGGTTCAGCTTTCGCCCGATACAGTAACAGGCGGTGACAATGGTAGCGGGTATAACTATTGTCATAATACAATCGAGGGCTTCAGCTTTAATCACATGAGCGGTATTGGCTGGTATGGCGATTTAGGTAATCTTCAGATTATGCCTGTTATTGGTGAGACTGATTTAAGAAGTGGCAGTAACGAGCACGTAGAATTTAAAAATGGTACTGTTGGCTGGAAGTCGGAATTTTCCCACGATAGTGAAAAAACTGAAGCAGGGTATTATTCGGTGAATTTAGAGCGTTATGGCATTTTGGCAGAGGTAACTTCAGATGTTCATAGCGGTATGTTAAGATTTACATATCCTCATAATGAAAATGCAAGAATTATAATGAATTTTTCTCGTAGAATCGGTGGTAAGGCAGATTTTGAGGAAATAAAAATTGTTAATGAAAATACTATTGAGGGTAAAATTATATGCACACCAAAGGGCGGTGGCTTCGGTCACGGTCACGGTAAAATTACTTATGATTTTTATTTTACTTGTGAATTATCGCAAAAGCCGTTAAAAACACAATTCTTTTCAAATGAAGAGTTGCAAGATGAAAACTTGACGGAATTTAGCCGCGAGGATGCTGGACTCATTTTAGATTTCGGTAATTCTGTTACAGAGCCTATTATTTTAAAATGCGGTATTTCTTACACAAGTCTTGACGGCGCAAGAAAGAATTTAAAGGCAGAAATTCAGGATTTTGATTTTGATGCACAAAGAAAAAGGGCACTTGATTTATGGGAAAGCGCTTTTGGTATGGTAGACGTTGAGGGCAGTGACGAAATTGATTTAAAGCTCTTTTACACCTGCCTTTATCACGTGCTTTTAGACCCACGTGTTTCTGCTGATGTTGACGGTAGCTTTACTTTAAATGGTAAGGTTATGAAGGATGATAGCTACATTCACCGCACAGTTTTCAGTGGTTGGGATGTTTACAGAAGCGAATTTCCACTTCTTGCAATTATTCGCCCCGATATTGTTAATGACGAGGTTAATTCGCTTTTAAGAATTGCTGAGGAAAATAATTCATCTTTTCCACGTTGGGAGCTTTTAGGAATAAATGCGGGTTGTATGGTAGGCGACCCAGGAGCAATAGTTGTTGCAGATGCTTACCTTAAAAATATCAGAAATTATGATTTTGAGAAGGCACACAAAATAATTGTTGCTTCAACAAAAGGTGAAAAGGAATTATTTAATAAAGAATTCCACACAATAAGACCTGAATGCGAACAATATTTAAAAGATGCTTATGTTCCTGAAAAATTAAGTGACACTTTAGAATATTTACTTGCAGATTACACAATGTACCTTTTCAGTAAAGAAAAAGGTGACGAAGAAAATGCAGAGTACTTTTTAAATCGTGTAAAAACATATAAAGATAATTTTAATGAAAATCTCGGATTTTTAGCACCAAGAAAAGAAAATGGTGAATTCGTTTTTGAAGAAGATGAATATGATGACGACGGCTGTGTAGAAAGTAATATTTTTCAACAATCGTGGTTTGCGCCTTATGATGTAAAAGGTCTTTTTGAGTTGTTTGGTTATGAAAGAGCACTCACTCTTTTAGAAAGATTTTTTGAAAAAGCAGAGCTTAGTAGACTCTGGAATGATGATTATAATCACTCTAACGAGCCTTGTCATAATATTACTCATTATTTTGATATTTTAGGGCTTTCACATCGCACACAATATTGGACCAGAAGAGTTCAGAAAGAATCATACAGAACAGGTGCTTACGGCTTCTGTGGTAATGAAGATGTTGGTCAGCTTTCAGCGTGGTATGTACTTTCTGCTTTGGGCTTTGCTCAGGTTTGCCCAGGAGTTCAGGATTATTTTATTAACACACCTTTATTTAAAAAGGCTACTGTTAAATTAAATAAAGAGTATCATTCTTGTGTAAATGGTGAAACCTTTACAGTTGAATGTGACAAGGACCCGCTTCTTTATCCATATATAAGCAAAATGGAATTTAACGGGAAATTAATAAAAAGACCGTATTTGTCGTATTTTGAAATAACATCAGGCGGAACGTTAAAATTTGAGCTTTCAAAAGAGCCTGTAACAGATTACTTTGAAAAAGTAGAAAAATCATATTTAGATTAACAAAAGGAGTTGTAAAAAACGTTGAGTTTTTTGCAACTCTTTTTTGTGTTATAATATTTTGTCACCAAAATCATACTTCAATCGTTTTTAGAGTGAAAGGAGGACGTTATGAGTAAACGAGATCTCGAAACTGAATTTGAAGCCAAATATAACGAATATGGCAATATGCTTTATAAAATTGCATTTTTATATTTAGGTAATAAAAGCGATTGCGAAGATGTGTTGCAGGATGTATTTACTAAATATCTTACAGGTAAATATAAATTTAAAAATACTGTACACGAAAAAGCGTGGTTTATAAGGGTGACACAAAATAAGTGTTTGGATTATCTTAAAAAATCAGGTCGTAAAAATGTGTGTATTGATGATGTCAACATAACCGATACATACAATTATGACGAAACAGAGCAAGATATAATTTCAAAAGTAATTGCGTTACCAGTGAAATATAAATCAGCCATAATTCTTTATTATTACAATGATTATAGCGTAGAAGAAATATCAAAAACCTTAAAAATAAGCAAATCGGCAGTAAAGAAACGATTGCAACGTGGCAGAGACATTTTAAAAATTGAACTGGAGGATTACGCAGAATGAAAGTGCGCAAATTCATTAAGAAGAACGCAGAAGGCTATCTTTATGTTATGCCACTCATTATAGGATTGTTATTGTTTACTTTTTATCCTATGATTTGTGCATTGAAATATAGTTTTATGGACGTAGATTTAATCAATCCTCCGAACAATTTCGGATTGCAAAACTACAAGGCAATTTTTGACGGGAGTAATGTTTCTAAATTGTTTTGGTTGTCCCTGAAGAATACGATTGTATACACCGTAATTGAAGTATCTCTTAGTATGGTACTTAGTTACTTGTTAGCGTATTTGGTAGTGAAGGATACTCGCACCAATC
>JAZNUL010000075.1:0-15662 GCA_045592285.1 Acutalibacteraceae bacterium | reverse complement strand
TTATTGTTATTATTGTTGTTATTATTGTTTTTGTTGTATTCCATTGCAATTCACCTCCCTGGTGCGAATGAAAACGCTCACTAAGAATAGTTTCTCTTGAATGCGGCAAACTATTCATAGAAAACAGAAAGGAAAATGTTATGATACTGATAAAGAACGGCACTTTATATACAATGGAAACTGAAGAACCAATTTTTGCCGATGTTCTCATAAAAAATGGAAAAATTGCAGAAATATCCCAGAAAATTGATGCGACAAAAGAAATGGAAATTATTGATGCAGAAAATAAGTGGGTTCTGCCTGGATTTATAGATGCTCACAGTCATATAGGTATTTGTGAAGATAAGACGAGCGTAGGGGTTGATGAAAGCAACGAAGATACAACCCCTGTAACACCAACAATGCGTGGGATTGATGCTATTAATCCTATGGATGGTGCGTTTCATAATGCTATTGCTTCAGGCATTACCGGGGCTATGGTAGGCCCGGGTAGTGCTAACCCAATAGGCGGACAGTTCGCTTTTATTAAAACACACAGCAGATGTATTGACGATATGATTGTTTTAGCACCATCAGCAATAAAAATTGCATTCGGTGAAAACCCGATGAATTGTTATGGGTTAAATGGTAACACGCCATCTACTCGTATGGGAACAGCATCAATTATAAGGGAAGAATTATTTCGTGCAAAGCAATATTTTGAAAATGAAAATTCTGGTGGAAAAGATTTTTCTTTAGAGTGTTACAGAGATTTGTTTCAGGGTAAAATTCCACTAAAAGCTCATGTTCACAGAGCAGATGATATTTTTACCGCAATAAGAATTGCCAAGGAATTTAATTTGAAACTTACATTGGACCATTGTACCGAGGGTCACTTAATTGCAGAAAAAATTGCCGAAAGTGGTTTTCCTGCTATTGTTGGCCCGTCACTTGCTTCGCGTAACAAAAAAGAAGTTGCTCAGTCTGACTTTAAAACCGCTGGTGTGTTGAAAAAAGCGGGGGTAACAGTTGCACTTACAACTGACCATCCAGTTTCAAGAATTCAGTATTTACCATTGTGTGCTGGTTTAGCTGCAAAAGAAGGTTTGGGTGAATATAATGCACTTCGTGCTATTACTATTGATGCAGCAAAAATTTGTGGCGTTAGTGACAGATTAGGTAGCCTTAAAGTGGGCAAGGATGCTGATATTGTTATTCTTGACGGAAATCCGTTAGAAATTGCTACAAATGTTGAAATTACAATAATTGACGGAAAAATAGTCTGGCAAAGAGAGTAAAGGAACTCTCTCTGTCAGACTTTGTCGTTTTATATCTGCTCTAACATATATTGTTTTACATCTTCTAACTTGCTCTTTTTCCAGTCGCTATTTTCCGCCTTTTCAGCTAATGGGCAGATTATATAAAAATCTAAAGTTTCGCCAGGCACCCTGCCTGTTCTTAATGGTTCTTTAAAATGCTCTTGCCATTCTTCTTCTGTTGCATTTTTAAAACGGTCAGGGTTTAAATAGGTCATTTGCCTTTTTGTTGCAGAAACTAAAACCTTAGCAGAAAGTGGTGCTAATAAGTTGTAATCTTCTTCCTGTACGTCAACAAAAATTCTCGGTAATTCTGATTTTACAATGTGCTCATCACCACGAACGATTTTTAAACCCATTGGTTCGAAGCTGAATTCATTTTCTGTAAAATTCAGTTTAATTAAAAGCCCAAGCTCAGTGTTAAATTGTGAACGCTGGTAGTCTGTGTCAAAAATAAAGTTACCTAAAGAGTAAAAAATTATTTTGTCGCCAACTGTTTCATAATTCATTGGTACGTGTGGGTGGTGAGCAATAACTACGTCAGCACCCATCTCTAAAAATTTATGGTAACGCTCTCTTGTGTAAGGGGATGGGAGTGGAGTGAATTCTTCACCAGCGTGAGCCACAACAATACACCAACGGCATTTTGATTTTATTTCATTAATTGAATTCTGAATAGCTTCTAAATCACTCCAACTATAACAGCCTGGAGTATTTTCGTCAGCCTTTCTGCAAGCACGCTGGTAGCCAACGCCAAACATACCAATTCCGCCAGCTTCATCTAAAATAACAGGCTTTCGTGCTTCTTCAATATTCATTCCAGCACCAATGGTCAGTGCATTCTCTTGCTTTGCAAATTCGAGAGTTCTTTTAATTCCGTATTCTTTAGCATCCATAATATGATTATTGCAGATGTTCCAGATATCAGCATTCATATTTTTTAAAACTTTTAACGCTTTAGGGTCTATTGTGTGTAATAGTTGCTGTACCCCGTCTTTAGTAGTGTTTTGCTCTACTTCTGCAACAGGACCTTCAACATTAGCAATAACGTGGTCTGCACTGTGAAGAAAATCTAAAATTTCTTTTGAAATTAAATTTTCATCATCCCACTTGCCGTACATATAACGGTCAAAGCCAATATCACCTGTAAAAACTAAAGATGTTTTTTCTTTCATAATATTTCCTCTATTGCTTTTTGTAATTCTTCTTTAATTATCTGGTGACCAGCAGAGGTTGGGTGAATTCCGTCAACGCTCCAGTATCTTGTGTCGCCGTCAGAAGAAGCTTTGTCAAATTCTGCCTGGAGTGGTACAAATCTGAGAGAGAATTGTTCAGCAACCTGTTTTGAAACTTCTGCAAGCTTTCTTACTTCGCAATTGAATTGTTCCCATAATTCAGTAGTGGCAGTTCCTTTTAAAACGAATGGTTCTAAAATTATAATTTTAATTTCTGGTAATGCTTCTTTAATTTCTTCAATAAGCATACTATAAATTTTACTAAATTTCTGGGGAGTAACCCCACAGCCTTGAGTAAGCTCGTGAGAAACATCGTTAACACCAATAAGAATTGACATATAATCAGGTTTTAAATTGATTATGTCTTCTTTAATTCTTGCATAAACGTCGGTAATTCTGTCACCGCTTTTACCACGGTTTATAAATTTTACCTGACCTTTTCTATTTTTTTCAATGTCAGAAGCTAAAAGAAAAGCATAGCCACAGCCTAAGCCGAAGTTATCAATGTTTTCATCATCTCTGTTAGCATCTGTAATTGAGTCGCCTTGTAATAAAAATGTTTTCATTCTGTATCACCGTGAATTATATTAACATAAATTTAGATTCTTTTCAATATTACACTTGTAAAGTAGTGCTTGAAAGTGCTATATTATTAATATAATTCACGGAGGTAGCAATATGTTTGATTATTCTTTTTTTGATAAAATTTATGACAGAACCAACACAAGTGCAATAAAATATACTGATTTGCCAGAAGCAGAAAAAATGCCGGTAATTCCAATGTGGATTGCAGATATGGATTTTTTATCTGCACCAGCAATTACCGAGGCTTTAAGAAGAACTGCAGACCACGGTATTTATGGCTATGGCGAAATTGACGATGAATATAAAAATCTCGTGATTGATTGGTATAATCGCAGAATGGGTTGGAAGATTGAAAAAGATGAACTTTTAACAATGCCAGGTGTTATGTTTGGTGTTACTATGGCTATTCGTGCACTCACAAAAGAAAATGATGCAGTTTTAATTTGTCAGCCTGTTTATTATCCATTTGAGAAAGTTGTGTTAAACAATAATCGTAAATTAGTTGTTAATGAACTCGTTTTAAATAATGGCAGATATGAAATTGATTTTGATGATTTTGAAGAAAAAATAATAAAAGAAAACGTAAAAGTATTTTTATTCTGTTCGCCACACAACCCTGTAGCAAGAGTGTGGGAAAAAGAAGAATTAGAAAAAATAGCAGAAGTATGCCTAAAGCATAACGTTTATATAATTTCAGATGAAATACATTCAGATTTTATTTTTGAGGGCAGTAAGCATACACCAATTTCTACACTTTCAGAAGAAGTTAAAATGAAAACGGTAACTTGCATTGCACCATCAAAAACGTTTAATATTGCAGGACTTCAGGCTTCAAATATTGTTATAGCTGATGAGGCTATAAGAGAAAGGGTGTTAAAGGAGCGTACTGCTACTTGTTACCATCACCTTAATATTATGTCAATAGAAGCTGTAAAAGCGGCTTATAAAGATTCTGAAGAGTGGCTCGAAGGAATGCTTAAATATTTAAAGAGAAATGCAGAAGTTTTAAGAGAAGCTTTCCCGGAAGACTACAAAATAACGGCACTCGAGATGGACGGAACATATTTAGCTTGGCTCGATTGCAGAAAGTTAAACCTTTCAGGCGAAGAGCTCAGTGAATTATTCCTTAAAAAAGCTGGTGTGTGGCTTCATAATGGCGCTACCTTTGGTAAATGTGGCGAAGGCTTTATGAGAATGAACATTGCTTGCCCTACTTCTGTATTAGAAGAAGCAATCAGTAGAATTAAAAGTGTGTTGTAATGATATTAGTTGAAAAGGAATTTGGAAAATGAAACTAATATTATCGTCTTGTGATTTCAGAAATGAAAAGTCGCAAAAAGTTATTATTGAAAATCTGCCTTGTCCAATAGATAAGTGCAAGCTTTTGTTTATCCCTAATGAAAAAGCGACGGCAGAAGCTATTTCAGGCAGCATATATTATGACCGTATGCAAGAGTTCGGTTTTAAAAAAGCTAATGTTTATGTTTTTGACCATAATAACCCCGATAAGTTTAGGAATCTTGATATTGATGTACTTTATATAAGCGGTGGTAATACCTTTGGAACACTTGATAAAATTAGAAAATGTAATTTTGATAAAGATATTATCAATTATGTAAAATCAGGTGTTGTTTATATCGGCGGTAGCGCTGGTGCTCATATTGCTTCAAAAGACATTAAACATGTAGAGAAGTACGATGAAAACAATGTAGGTATAACCGATTATTCTGGTTTGTGTTTGTTTGATGGAATTCTTATCTGTCATTACACAGACGAACGAAAAGCAGATTTAGAGAGATTATCAGCAAATAGTGAATATAAAGTATTTGCTTTGACGGATGAGGATTCTCTTGTGTTATAAATTACATAAATGAAAGTGTGAAATAAATGAAAGTATTTCTAAATGGTGGCGGTGCAGATATTCAGGCAATAGACGCCTACAAAAGATTGAATCAAATTATTGACCACACAAAACCTTGTCTTTATATTCCTTTAGCAATGAATCAAGAAAAATATGATAGTTGTTACGAGTGGGTAACTGGTGAATTGAAATCCATCGGAGTACCCAATATTGATATGGTGCGAAGTGCCGAAGAATTATCTGCAAAGAATTTAAATGATTATAGTTTTCTATTTATTGGTGGTGGTAACACATTCAAATTATTGTATGATTTGAAAAGCTGTGGAACTTACGAAAAAATATCAGAATACATAAATAATGATGGTATTGTTTTTGGTGGTAGTGCAGGAGCTATAATCTTTGGTAAAGATTTAGAAGCCTGCAGACTTGCGGATAGCAATGACGTTAATTTGAAAGATATAAATGGATTCGATGTGTTAAATGGTATATCAATTCTTTGTCATTTCACAAATGGTACTCCTGAAAAAGACGAGAAAAGCAAACAATATTTATTAGAATTATCACAACATAGAACATCAGTTGCTTTACCAGAAGAAGTTACGCTTTTTGTAAGTGACAATTGCATTGAAGTTATTGGGGATTCGCCTTATTATCTTTTTGAGAATGGGCAGATGTTCATAAAAAACGACCAATAGAATAATAGGAGTAGTATTATGACAGGCATAAGTATAGCAGCTAAAAGAGAATGGAATGCTGTTTTAGATAAATTCCAAATGAATATAGATAGTTGCACAAAATATCCATTTGGTGAGTATTTTGCTACTGAAATAAATGGCGAAAGCGTAATTTTTTATAGAGGTGGTGTTAGAAAAGTTAATTCTTCAGCATCTACCCAATATATGATTGACCATTTTGATTTGAAGAAGATAATAGTTGTTGGAACTTGTGCAGGAATAGATGATAATTTTAAAGCTTTAGATATATTTATTCCAAATAAAGCAGTGCAATATGATTGTACTGTAAAAGAGCAGGAACCATTAATTAAAGAGTCTTTTACAGTAAACTTTAATTTGGATTCATTAGGTTCTGATATGTTGACTGGTACAATAGGAACTGCTGACAAAGCTGTTGTTATGTGGAGAGATTATTTAGAATTAAAAGAAAACAATATAACCATTGCAGATACAGAATCAGCAGCAATAGCATATATTTGCAAAGCAAACAATGTTGAATGTATCATAATCAAAGGTATATCCGATTTTCCAACTAATGAACAAGAAACTTCAAACGAAGAACAATTGAATTCATTTATAACCAACATTCCAATAATAATGAATAAAATTGTTGATGAATATTTACCACTTGCCTTGAAATCATCTGTAAAATACAATTAACGTGTAAAAAACAAGAGACTTGAATCAATGATTCAAGTCTCTTGGGTTTTTATAGCATTATCATTTAACTGTTACGTCACAATATCTGCCGATTTTGAATTTTGTTTTTGGGTATTTCTGGAGTTTACCTTCTACCGTAATACCATCAAGCTCAACCTGAACGGTGTTGCTTCTGTTTTTATTGCCATCTATTTTTGATTCCATATATGACGTGTAAGAGATGTTTTTGAAAACAACGTTTTTAATTTCAAAATTTTCTGCTTCTTCGTCATAAATCTTTACGAGAATTGGTCTGCCTTCATCACGGAATATTTCAATATTTTCAAAAAGTACACCGTCAATGCTACCTTCTGTTTGCTCTGCTACAACAACAAGTGAGCCTATTCTGTCGTTATCCCAGACACCGTCACGGTAAATTACAGCACAGTCACGGAAGGTGATATCTGAAATCTTTTTGTTTACTTCACCTGTAATTCCAAAGCATCTTGCATAGCCACCCCAGGCAATGCAATTTGTGAAGGTAACATTATTGCTATCCATTGTACCACCGAGTGCTTTAACCTCAAAGGTATCGTCAGCAACTCTGGCAAAGCAGTTATTTACTGTTACGTTGTGGCTGTTACATATTGCAAAGCCGTCGCAGTTACCACGGTTGCCAATTATATCTACGTCGTTAATTTTTACATCAGTGCAGCAATATGAAATAAATGACCACTCAGGTGAGTTTATAATTTTTACATCACGTACGTTTACGTTAGTGCAGCTGGTAAAAACAACGCCACGTCGCTCACGTCTGTCAAGGCGGGTCATATCTATTACGCCTCTGCCCGCAAGTGTTATGTTATCACAGTTATAAAAATTAATAAATGGATATCTTGTAAGCCCAAAAGCGTTATCACCCGGAGCAGTAGGCTCAATATATTTGTTTTCATCTTCGGCACAGGTAATATCAAAAAGATGGTTTGCTATAATATAAGCGCCTTCTTTAAGATAAATTACGAGATTTTTGTGTCCAACAAGGTTAACGTAGTCATATTGATAAACACCTTTATCAAGAACCCAGACATTGTCTTCGCCGTATTTCTCTATGTATTCTGCAATCTCCTTGTCTTCATCAACCTTTTCACGAACCATAAGGGTGTAGCCGTAATATTGGTTAGCATCATTGAAAAGGAAGGTGTAATTGCCCGTCTTATTAATTGAAGCGGTAACAGTATTGTTTTTACAATTTGCTGTTACGCCACTTTTTTCTGGTAGAACTATTGCATTATTTAATTTTACGTCGGCACCAGTTATTTCAATATTCAATGAAAAATCTGTGCTTGTATCGACATAAATTTCAGAAAATGAGTGAAGAGTTCCCGTGTCATCTACACGAATAAAAACTACAGAAGCATAAACGGGGATTTCGGTATTATCTATTTTTACTGTATAGTAAGGTGATATTATAACACCGTTAATGTCATTATATCCACCAGATTGAACGTATTCTGGAAGTTCAGCGGAAGCACGACCTACAAGCTCTTGCTCAGTAAGCCCAGCCTCTTCAAGTGTAACAATAGCTTCGTCAGGATATTGAAGATATGTAAACTTGGAGTTCATAATTTCAGGATTAGTAAGTACATTTGTAAAAAGAAGAGATAACGTTGTAAAAAGTGTTAAAATGATTTGAACAAGATTTTGCATAAGGTTTTCCCCTTTCTTTTAATGTGACCAGATACAATCTACATAATGTGTTGGGCGGTGAGGGAATGCTTTGAAAAAGCTATTTGCATCAGTTTTGAGCTTTACACCCTCTATGTAAACAGCAGTTTCTGCCGTGTGACCTTCACCACTGAGTAGAAGTCTTGCGGCAGCAGGAGCTGTGAGCGAAATATCATAGTCGCCACTATCTCTTTTAGTAACTGTCGCTTTGCCATTCTGGTATTCAACGTCAAAAATGCCTTTGTTCTGTTCGAGATTATCAAGGCTTAATATGCTGAATTTACCATATTCTTCAGGATATGAATTACTTTCAAGTAGCTTTTTCAGGTTATATATTCTTGCCGCAAAGCCAACTTTGTATTTATAATCTGTACCATCTATTCTGTCGGCAAAATATGAAAACGGTGAGCCGGTGTATTGCCTTTTTACAATTAAGGTTTTTACCAAGCCATCGTAGTTACGTAAAAAACCTAAAATGCCTGAAAGTGCATCAGGTGTAAGCGCATATAATTCTTCAACAATAAGGTTATCTGGACGTTTAACAGTAAAACGAGCAAATCCATCTGCTTCGCCCGAAGAGTTACGGTGAATATATGTGTAATCCGCATTTTCTAAAGGCTCTTCGCAAAATTGTTTTTTGTCATCCCTTATAACCATAAGGTTTTCTTTTTTTGCACATTTATTGTAAAGCTCACACAGCTCTTCGAACTGTTTACCAGTATAAAGTTCTACATCGTTGTTACGTGCTATGAAAGAAAGTTTTTCGAAAGGTACTTCTATTTCAAAAGCGGGGTTGAGATTTGCAAAACCGAATTTCTCATAATAAGAAATTGAAAAAGGATGAAGGAATCCAATTGTTATATCATTTTTTGCGGCGTTTTTCCCGATTTCATCAAAAAGTGCTCTTACACCACCCATTCTGCGATATTCAGGCTGACTGCAAATTCCATCAAGATGAAGTATGTTAATAAGATTACCACAATAGTCGCATTTGAAATTGAAAATTTCTGCACCGGCAATAAGTCTGTCGTTATCAAATACACCGAGTACTGGTGTGTTGACGTGGGTATCTTCATCTTTGTCGAATTTCCATATAAATGATGCGGCAGATATTTTGAGATAATCTATTGCTTCTTCGGGTTTTATAAATCTTACTTCCATAAACTTTCTCCTTATAGAAATATATTTTCATTATACCATTCTTTGTAAAAAATTCAATAATTTAATTTCTCTATTTACTTTTTTCTTCTCTTTGATATAATAAAAAATGAATTATCTCTATACAGGAGGAAAATTTTATGTCAAAATTAAGAATTGCAATTATTGGTAACGGTGGTATTTGCCAAGGAAGTCATATTGAGAATTATTGTGAAGACGAAAGAGTAGAGGTTGTTGCATTCTGCGATATTATTGAAGAAAGAGCAGTTGCATTAAAAAATGAATATTACCCAGATGCAGACGTTTATACAGACTATAAAGAATTACTTAAAGATGAAAGCATTGATGCGGTTGATATTTGCACACCGAACTATCTTCATTCAATAATTGCTGTTGATGCATTTAAAGCGGGTAAGCACGTGTTATGCGAAAAGCCTGATGCTATTGACGTTACAGAGGTTCTCAAAATGAAAAATGCCGCTGACGAGGCTGGCAAGGTTCTTATGGTTATAAGAAACAACCGTTTTGTTACCGCTTCGCAATATGCAAAGAAATTTGTTGAAGCAGGAAGAATGGGCGAGATTTATTGTGGCAGATGTGGCTGGCAAAGACGCCGTGGAATACCTGGTAAAGGTGGCTGGTTTACTACAAAAGAACAGTCTGGCGGTGGCCCACTTATTGACCTTGGTGTTCATATGATAGACCTTGCAATCTGGCTTATGGGTAACCCTACTCCTGTTGCAGTAAGTGCAAATACATACACAAAATTTGCAGATAATGACACAAGTGACTCTGAAAACTCTAAGTTTGGTGATGCAAATAGCGAGGGCACATTTGACGTTGAAGACCTTGCAATGGGTATGATTCGCTTTGATAATGGTGCAGTTCTTCAAATAGAATTCAGCTGGGCATCAAACATAAAAGAAGAAAATCGTTTTGTTGAACTCAGAGGTACAAAAGCTGGTCTTAAGTGGAAGGATAACGAGGTTGAATTCTTCACAGAAGAGGATGGTCAGCTTTTAGATATTAATCCAAGTGGCAATATTGATACAAATGGTCATAAGAAAAATATCCGTAACTTCATTGACGTTCTTTTAGATGGTGCAGAACCAGTTTTCAAGCCTTCACAGGGTGTAGATATGATTAAAATTCTCTGTGCAATATATGAATCTGCAGAAAAGGGCAAAGAAATTGTGCTTTAATTAATTGACAATATCAAATCTTATTGGTATAATTATTGTTATATAAAGGAGGGGTTCTATTATGAAAAGAAACATTTTTAAAGTTTTATCTCTCATAACAGCACTTTCATTGATATTTGGTATTATGCAAATTTCTGTTAGTGCTGCTGGAACTACATATAAAATCACAAACCCTTATGAAAGTGTAACTCATCTTCTCGGTAATGATGGTAATCACTACAAAACAAACCTTCATACTCACTCAACTTACAGTGATGCTACTATCCCTTTAACTGAAATGGTTAAAGAACACTACAATCAGGATTTTGATATTCTTGGAATAGCAGACCACGGCGTTATTGGTAAAGAGTGGGATGAACAACCAACTCTTATTCCTCTTTATCAGTACAATCCTTTAATCGGTAATAAACAAGGTCACTTTACAACTGAAGAATATGAATCTATTGTTAATGGTACATATTCTGAAGGAACAGAACGTACTAAGACTACTGGTTTGAACTGCCTTACAGGTGCTATTGAAGGTAATATGCTTGTTTTGCAAAAGAACCACGTAAACGGTTACTTTATGAATGACGACAGAACTGAGGGCTACCTTGGTGATGAGGGCGACTTTACAACAATTATCAGTATGATTGAAGAAGCTGGCGGTATTTCACACATTAACCATCCTGGTGACTGGCTCAGCTCTGCAAATGGCGAGCTTGTTTACGATGAAAATGGTAATGTTATGCTCACACCTAACGGTGACGAAATGACAGTTGGTTATCAGATTGCAACTGACCCTGGTAACGTTCAGTTCTTTGCTAACCCTTTACGTCTTTATAAATCTTGCCTTGGTATTGAGGTTTACAACGCTTTTGACCGTCCAACAAGAAGTGACCGTGTTCTTTGGGATGAACTTCTTAAAGTAATTATACCAGAAGGCAGAAACGTTTGGGGCTTTGCTAACAACGATGCCCATACCTATGAGGACGTTGACACTTGCTTTATGGATTTCATTTTACCTGAATATTCACAAGCTAACGTACGTACAGCTATGGAAAACGGCACATTCTTTGCAGTTTCCAGATATGATTGGGGCGACAGAATAGGTACAACTATGGAATACCCTACAGTTACAAGTATAGCAGTTGACGATGTGAATGATACTATTACAATCATTGGTAAAAACACTGATACTATAAAATGGATTGCAGATGGTGTTATAATTCAGACAGATGAAATTTCTGTAAACGGTGTATGTATGTCAACAATCAAGCTTCAGAATCATTCTGAGGATATAAGCTGCTATGTTCGTGCAGAGCTTAACGGTGCAGGTGGTACAACACTCACACAGGCATTTGTTTGTGATGATGGCAATATGGATTCACTTATTAACAGAACAGATAAGATGAATCTTCCTCCACTTGATTTCGTTACTGTTTTCCGTAGAATACTCAAAACAATTTATAGCGTGTTTACTGGTGTTGTTGTACCAGAAATAAGTGAATAAAAACTACTTTTAAACAAATAAAAACAGGTGACTTGAAGCGTTCAGGTCACCTGTTTTTTATTCTGTTGAAAATATATATTTCATACAATTTATTGTTAAAAGTGGCGTGGTGTGTGGTCGTAAAGAAGTTTGGATTAACTTGATTAATTGGAAATTTTTTACAGTTACCAAATAAATGGAATTAATCGGTATTTGACTTTTTGCTTATATTCTCTGTAGCCTTCGAGTTCTTTTTCAAGGAATTTTTCTTCTTCTTTAATTCTTTTTGCAATAATAAGAGGGTATGCAAGGAAAATTAAAAATGAATATATTGACCCTAATACAAGAGGCATTGATAAAAACAGAAGTAATGTTGCACTATACATTGGGTGCCTGACAATACTGTATAAACCTGTATCAATAACCTTTTGATTTTTCTGTACTTCAATAGTACGGCTTAAGTATGTGTTTTCTTTGAGCACTTCGGCATAAAGGAGGTATGCTATAAGAAAAACTATAGTACCACCGATTACAACACCTTTTGGTACTGTGAACCAATTAAAACGAAAATCAAGACCTGCAACGATAAAACCCATTAAGAACATAATGCCACTCAATTTTATAACAACATTTTGTTCTCGTTGCTTTTCTTTGGCATTCAGTCTGCTTTTTAATAATGCTGGGTTTTTAAACATCATCACAATTCCCGCTAAAAACATTGGTACAAATAAAATTATCATAAATAACCAACCATTGAAAAACGAGAAAGTACCTGCAGGCAAAAATATCAATAACCCAATCAAAATAAAGCCGAATAGAAATTTTGTTATTGCTTGAATAAATAACTTTGCTGTCATAATAATTCTCCATCAAATTCAAGTTCTATGAGTTGATTATACCATACAATACGAATTGCTACAATAAAAATATATTAAATGGGGTGTTTTAAGACGAACAAAATTTACACCAAATTAACCAAAGAAAAGGGACTGACGAAAAATCAGTCCCTTTTGTAAAAAAATATAAATTTGTAACAGTCTTTTTTATTCTAAAAAAGTCGCATTTTTGAGCGAAGTGGCGTGGTGTGTGGTCTAAAAAAAGTTTTGATTAACTCCACAAATTGGATTTTATCTCTTGGTTAGTTTTTTGCACCAAGTCCATTTTCCACATTTAGTACACTTCAACAATCTTCTGCTTGGCGTTTGCATCAACAAGGCAATCTCTTTATAGTTAGGAACAAACATATGCTGACAGTTCTTACATTCATAATACCCTGTCTCTACCTTAAATTTAAGAGCAATAATGCAAGGAATTATAAATAGTATAAAAGATACTATTATCAAAAAGTATTGAAATGGACATTCAGGGATAAGGAGTGATATTAAAGTCACCAGACAAATAAGTGCAACCAGACTGATTGCGACAATCACATAAGCAGAATGAAGCAATCGTTTATGGTATCTTTCCTCATTTTTTGCCATCTGGAAAATAAGTTCATTTAATTGTTCATCCTTTTGTTCCATATCAATCATCTCCCCACATAATAATTCATTTACATTTATTCCAAGAATAGAACAAAGCTCGAGCATAATATTGAAATCGGGCATTGCTTTGCCTGTCTCCCATTTTGATATAGCTCTGTCGGTTATATTCAATTTTTCTGCCAATTGTGCTTGTGTAAGATTTTTCTTTTTTCTGCACTCGGCAATAAACTTTCCTATTTTGATTTGGTCCATAGGCTACCTCCTTTCACTTTAATCGTAGCACCTTTTAAGAAAAATAACACGAACTAATGGTTGAAAGGGGAGAAATCAACCATTAGTAGAGTGAAATTTAAACGTCAAATTCTTATTTGTCGAGGTGATTATACCATAGAATACGAGTTGCTACAATAAAAATTTGTCGAATTCAAGGTTTTAAAGGGGAACAAAATTTACAGCATAATAAACAAAGAAAAGCAGGTGACTTGAATCAGAAATTCGAGCCACCTGTCGAGGTTTATTTAAATGTATATTTAAGGGGATGTAATGGTGATGTTTTTCGCTTTGCTCAAAGTGAAGTTATTTGAAAGGCGTTTAAACACCTTTTTGAATGGCACATTTACACCTCTTATCTGACCGCGATTTTAACTTGTTTTCACCCATAAGTCAACTAAAAAGCTAACTCTTAAATTCGCAGCTGTAGGTGTAAAAAAAATTTTATATACATAAGAAAAAGGAACTGACGAAAAATCAGTCCCTTTATGTTGTAATTTAGTTCGACAAATTGGAATTTGTCAGTTTACCCTACCTATCATATCAAGAGGGATTTCTTTAAAATCAGGAGAGACTTTTCTGATTTCATCAATATCTTTGATATTATAATCTCCGTTATCGGGATCGACAAAGATTTCATCACATTTGCCTACATTATATATTGCATTTTCGCTTATATCACTGAACTTCCAAACGGAGCTGTAAACATCACCGTAGCCCATATTTTTATTAATAATAATATTACTTTTGAAGGTGCTTGCAGGGTTGGGAATATAATTGGGTGAATCGGATTTTGAAATATCATCTGTGCAGTTCTTGTATTCAGGGAATGCATTTTGCCAGGTTTCACTCTGCCAGGGTGAATTATACAGTGCTTCCCACATATCACCACTGCCGATGTAAGCGTGAGTGAACCAACCGTTTTCAAGAGCACCTTCTCTTGCTCTGTCATCAAATCTCAGTGCATTGTTGCCGGGATTTACAATGATATTATTGGTTATGACATTATCTCTGCCGCCACCGACGTGAATTGAATTGCTCGGAATATTGATAAGAAGATTGCCGTAAATCTGATGACCTGAAACCGCATCATCAAGATAAATACCATCGGGGTTGTGGTTTTTTGAACCGACGTTATAAATACAATTGTATCTTACAATATTGCCGTACCACACCCAGCTTCTTCCCGAATAAATTGCACCTGCATCATCCGAAAGAAGGCATACATCGTGGATAAGATTATATTCAATAATGTGATTGTTACCTTTGTAAGTAATTACTTCGTGAGGAGAGTTCGCCATTTCGTTGTGAGAACAAATATTTCCCACGCCTTCAAGAGTAACAGCCGGCTGATAGGTCTGGTAAATTTCCGACCAATCGTGGATGTAATTGTTGTCAGCCTTGCTGTTGCCGGGAGTAAGAGTTTCTGTATCGCCGCCGGAAATAATAATTCCACCCTTTCCGGTACGAGTGATTTCGTTGTTATATGCAAGATTGTTGCTTCCGTTCATAACAAGAGCATTGCCTGCAACATTTTTGATAAGACAATTCTGAACGGTATTGTTATTGCCTGTTATAACTACGCCGTCACTTCGTGTTCCTTTTATGGTTAATCCGTCAAAGGTGATGTAATCAGCCTCGGAATTTATTACGGGATTGAGTGAGAGTGAAAGAATAATTTCTGCATTATCCTTGTTTTCAGGTTCCCACATACAAAGTAATCCGTTTTCTCTGTCGAGATACCATTCTTTAGGGGCAGAAAGTTCTTCAAGAACGTTGAAAAAATAGTACGGTGCATCGGTTTTTGTCCCGTAAAGACTAACGAATCTGGGAGAAAGTTCACGAGTATCTTTATCAAAATTTCCTATTGGAGTTGAAGCATCTGCCCAATCATATTTCCAATAGCCGAACATCCACACATCATCAAGGCTTTCCCAGCCTGAAATTCTATTCGCAAGCTCAGGATTAACCTTGTAAATATCCGGTTCGGGATTACGGATTTT
>JAZNUL010000074.1:0-17100 GCA_045592285.1 Acutalibacteraceae bacterium | reverse complement strand
ACCATTGAAAATGTCAGCTACCATCATATTGCAACCTCATTTGTAAGGGGTAAGTGGGGGAACAGTGAAAAATGTCACACCTCAATGCTACTTGCAAAATGTTGTCACGATATGGATATTATGATGTGGCTTATGTCACCGCTTAAACCAGTGACAGTTTCTTCTGTTGGTGCACGTGTGCAGTACAGAAGTGAAAATGCACCAAAGAATTCGGGTACATATTGCCTTAAAGACTGTCCATTGGTTGAAACTTGTCAGTATAGTGCTAAAAAGCTTTATCTTGACCACTTAGGTTCCTGGGAATTTTATGTGTGGAAAGAGCTCGAAAGCGTAGAAAATCCTACAATGGAACAACGAATAGAGCTTTTAAAGCACAGTGATTACGGCAGATGTGTATATAAATGCGATAATGACGTTGTTGACCACCAGAGTGTCTTAATAAATTTCTCAAATGGTGCAACAGGTACTCATAATATGATAGGTGGTGCAGCAGCTCCACTCAGGGTCCTTAAGGTTACAGGAACAAAGGGCGAGATTTATGGTGAGTTTGAAAGCAACGTAATTAAATTTACTAAAATCGACCCGAATAATGAAAATATGTATATAGAAGAAAGACTTGATATAGAAGATTTCGATTTAGATGGTCACGGTGGTGGTGACGATAATCTTACAGCTGACTTTATTAAGTTTGTTGCAGGAGAAAAGGTTTCTGTTTCGTGTACTTCAATATACGATTCTGTTGATGGTCATAACATTATTTTCTTGGCAGATGAGTCAAGAGAAGCAAACGGCGAATTAAAGTTTGTTGACAAACAGTAGAAAATGTTGTAAAATACTTTTACTTATGAAGTAAATTTCAATTTTATTTGGAGGGTATATAGAATGGAAGCACTTGCAGGTCTTAGCGGTGGTATTGAAATTATCAGTTCTATCATTTATAAAATAAATAGTATTATCATTGCCTTAACAATGTTAACAGGTGGCATAAGTGTTCCTTCAACAGATACACGAATTTCTTATGCAGAGCCTGATGCAAAGCTTATGGCAGTTCTTTGGGGAGACACACAACTTTGTAACTACAACCCTGAAAGAGAGATAAATTTTGTTGCTGCTTGTGACGATTTACAGAATTCAGCTACTCAGATAGATGCTCTCTTAGTTGCTGGTGACATTGTTGAAAACGGTTTCCAATCAGAATATGACAGTCTTACAGACGATTTAGAAAAAGTATCAAAGGTTGATAACTTTGTTATGTGTGCAGGTAACCACGACATAAGAATTCGTGATTACGAGCAGTCAACACAGCGTTATTTCGATTTTACAAATAATCTTAATCCAAAAGATAAAGCAATCGATAATATCTGGTTTGAATATGAAGTAGATGGTTATTCATTCCTTGTTATCGGTTCAGATGAAATGCGATTTGAAGATGCATATTTAAGTGATGCTCAGTTAGAGTGGCTTGAAGAAAGAGTTGCGGCAATCTCTGCAAGCGGTAAACCAGTATTTGTTATGGGCCACTACCCATTAAGAGATACACACGGTCTCCCACTTACTTGGGGTGCTTCACTCTGGGAGTCTGGTACAATCGGCGACCAGTCAGATATCGTTTATGAACTTCTTAATAAGTATGATAACGTTTTCTATCTTACAGGTCACCTTCACACAGGTATCGGTCAATATACTTATGAAGAAATCGGTAACATTCACGGTATAAACGTACCTTCAATCGGTATCACAAATAAAGATGGTGAATATAACGTTGCAACTGGTGTAATTCTTGAAGTTTATGAAGATAAGGTTATTTCAAGAGCAAGAGATTTCGGCACTGGTGAATATATTCCAGAATATACAGTAACATACGAACTTGTGTAAAATATCAAGGCTGTAGTGAGCACTCACTACAGCCTGTTTTTTCGCTCTTTTTCATTGACATTGCTTCGATTTAATAGTATTATTATACTGTATAATTATTTTTAGAAAAGGAGTGAAAATATATGCATCTTATTCCTACACCAACAAAGCTCGAGATTAAGTCTGGTTTTTATTATTTTGATAAAGATCCAGAGGTAAAAAAAGAAATAAAACACTCATTCCAGAAAGATGAAAGCTATCGTCTTACTATTAATGCAGATGGTGTTTTTATAGAAGGTGCAAGTGAAAAGGGTGTATATTATGGCGAAACCACGTTAAAACAATTGATGTTCAATTACCGTGGGTGCCTTCCATTCCTTTATATTTCAGATGAGCCCGAATTCTCTTATCGTGGATTTATGCTCGATTCTTCAAGGCACTTTTTTACAGTAGAAGAGGTAAAAAAGATAATAGATGCTTGTGCGCTTTTCAAATTAAACAAGTTCCATTTTCATTTAACTGATGACCAAGGGTTCCGTTTTGAGATGGAAAAATATCCGCTTCTCACAGAGGTAGGTAGTAAAAGAAGAGCCTCAGAATTCAGCAGAGAAGAAAATGACCAGAATGAATACGCACACTATTACACAAAAGCAGAGCTTAAAGAAATAGTTGAGTATTGCCATGAAAGGTATATTGAGGTTATACCAGAGTTTGATATCCCAGGGCACACAACATCATTGATTGCGGCGTATCCTGAAATATCGTGTAAGGGCGAAAAAACAGAACCCGAAACAAAAGGTGGAATATTTGAGAATATTTTATGTGTCGGTAAAGAGGAAACCTTTGACGTTATTTATGCGGTAATTGACGAAATGTGCGAAATCTTTACAGATAAATATTTTCATATCGGTGGCGACGAAGCACCAAAGAAAAACTGGATAGAGTGCCCACATTGTAGGGCTAAAAAGGATGAATTAGGTCTTAAGAATTTTCAGGAGCTTCAAGGTTGGTTAATGAACGAAATAGCAGGATATCTTAAGAAGAAAGGCAAAATCGCTATTTGTTGGAATGATGCTTTGAAGGGCGGTAATCTTGACTCTAATAATATGGCAGTTTCGTTGTGGCTTGAAAAAAATAATAAGAGTGTAGAATGGGCAAACAACGGCAACAAGCTTATTGTTGAATGTAACGTGCCGTTATATGTAGATTATCCTTATGCAATTAATTCATTGGAAAAAATATATAAATTCAAACCTAAGAAGCTTAAGGGGTTAACCGAAGTTGGTGAAAACACAGTTTTAGGAATAGAGTCACCAGCTTGGTCTGAACATATTAAAAATTTTGAGGAATTAGCATTTATGTGTTTCCCAAGATGGTTTGCGGTGGCAGAAACAGCGTGGAATGGCGGTAGCAAAAAGGGCTATTTACAGTTTTTGGGTACATCACAGTTCTACTGCGATATTTTAAAAGAAATGAAAATACCGGCAAGCGATAAAAGCGAGTGGGATGGTAATCCGCAAAAGACTATAAAAGGTCTTATTAAACACGGAAAACGAATATTGACACCAGAGAGTGTAGTTGATTTTTTGAGAATACAAAAAAATGAATTGTTAGGGGGCGACGAGTGATGCAGGAAATTAAATATTCAGTAATTGGCACTTCGTGGATAACAAACTCTTTTATAGAAGGTGCAAAATTAGTTGATGGTCTCCAGCTTGACGGCGTATATTCACGTTCAGAAGAAAAGGGGAATGCATTCGCTCAAGCGGTAGGAGCAAAAAGAGTTTTTTCATCTATTGAAGAGGTTGCAGATTCAGATACAGATTTTGTTTATGTGGCGAGTCCTAACTCGTGCCACTATGAACAGTGCAAATTCCTTTTAGAAAATAAAAAGCACGTAATCTGTGAAAAGCCTATTACAGTAACAAGTGAAGAATTTTCAAAATTATTCTTTTTAGCAGAAGAAAACAACGTAAGATATTTTGAAGCTATTATGTATATGCACACAAGTGCAAGATACGCTTTGAAGGAAGCAATTCAGAGCATTGGCAATATTACGTCAGCACATTTTGATTACTCTCAGTTATCTTCAAAGTATGATATGCTTTTATCAGGTGGATTGCCTAATATATTTAATCCTGAAATGAAAGCAGGCGCACTTAATGACTTGGGTGTTTATTGTGTTTACCCCATAATAGATTTATTTGGTGAACCACAGGAGGTTACTGCACTTCAGCATTTTCTTTTTACAGGAGCAGATGGTGCAGGTTCTGCAATATTAAAGTATAAGGATAAAATTGTAACAGTTACATATTCAAAGATTGCAGAAAGCAGAGCCCCATCACAGATTTTAGGTGATGAAGGTGCTGTAACTATTGACGCTGTTTCACAATTAAAAGGAATCAAGAATTTTGATAAAAAAGGTAGTATTATTGACGAAATTGCTTCAGAGGATAAAATAACACTTATGTCAAACGAAGCAAGAAGTATGTATAATTTTATAACCGATTTTGAAAAGAATAAAGGTCTTTATTATGAGTGTGCTGCAATGAGTCAGAAGGTTCTTAACTGTATGAAAAAAATGAGGACAGATAATGGCACAGAATGATATTTTGTCGTTGCAGAAAGAACTCAAGACACTTTTGCTCAGTGAGGGTGTAAGTGACGTCGGTTTTTCATATTTAGGTAATGCTGATACAGGTGAATTGCAGAATGCAGTGAGCATTGTAGTGAAGCTTTCAGATGCGATTATTGATGAAATTACTTTGGAACCGACTCCTACGTATTTTAATCATTACAGAACTGTTAATGCATTTATTGACCGTTGTCTTTTAAAAGCGGGGTTGTTTTTAGAGTCAAAGGGCTATAAATATATAACAGTAGCAGCTTCTCAGAGTATGCCGGGTACACCCTTTAACGGCAGATTTTCTCACAAAGAAGCGGCAAGAAAAGCGGGTCTTGGAGTAATTGGTAAAAATTCATTGTTTTTACATAAAGAATATGGTGCAAGAGTAAGGCTTGGCACAATAATTACAGATTGTCCCGTAGAAAGAGATTGTGAAATAGTAAACGATATTTGTAAAGGTTGTAATTTGTGTGTCAAAGCGTGTCCATCGGGTGCTATTTTAGGTGCAGATTGGCACGAGGGTGTAAAACGAGAAGAGATTTTCAGCCCACAAATATGTAGCGATTATATGAAAAAGGCGTACCATCATATTGGTCGTGGTGTAGTTTGTGGTATATGTATGAAGGTTTGTCCTGCTAATAAAAAATTGAATACGTAACTATAAAAACTAAAGGTGGTGATTTTATGGCAAAAATTCTTGTTGCAGATGATGAACAGTTAATAAGAAAGCTTATTAACGATTGTCTTTCTAAATCTGGTCACGAAATTTTAGAAGCAGCAGATGGGCTTGAGGCTATTAATATTTTCAAGAAGAATAAAGATATTGATATGGCTCTTCTTGATATTATGATGCCTGAAATTGATGGCTGGGAGGTTTGCCGTAAAATCAGAGAAACAAGTGGTATTCCGATTATTTTAGTTTCTGCAAGAAGTCAGGATTTTGACCAGATTATGGGCTTTGAATCTGGTGCAGATGATTACGTTACAAAGCCATTTTCTTTAACAGTTCTCACAAAGAGGGTAGATGCACTTTTAAAAAGAGGTGCTTCTCCTAAAGAAAAGAAAACGGAAAATGAGAATATCACACTTGGCAGTTTAATTATAAATCCATTGGCTCATGAGGTTTATTTAGATGGCATAGCCGTAGGCTTCACATTAAAGGAATATAAAATTCTTTTAAAGCTTGCTTCAAATCCAGGCAGAGTTTACACCCGTGAACAGCTTTTAGATGAGGTCTGGGGTTATGAGTACGAGGGTGACACAAGAACAGTTGATTCTCACGTTGCAAGACTCAGAACAAAGCTTTCAGAATGGGGCGTAAATCACATTAAAACTATTTACGGCACGGGATATAAAATACAGATGTAGGGGAGAGATAAAGCGGTGAAGAAAAAACTCGGTATCAGATTTCGTGTTTTTCTTGAAGTTGGTGCAATATTCGTAGTTTCTCTTATCGCTTTAATAGTAGTTAACTCACAACTCCTTGATAATGTTTATTTGTGGAATGAAGAATTATCGTTAAAACAAATGGCACAGGAAGCAGAAGACCATATAGGTGATTATCAGAATTTATTAAGAGAATTTGAAGTCAAAAACGGCGTAAGCATTGACCTTTATGATAATAATGATAATTACGTTTATGAAGGTAGCGGTCGCTTTGTTTCTGGTAATAAGCTTATAGTTGTAAGCCGTACAGAAAACGAGGATGGCAGTTACTTCAATATTTTGCAGGAAGAGAACAGTTCTACTCAGTATATACTCTATGGTAAGGATTTTTCTAATGGGTACCATATAGAAATAACTTCTCAGAAAGATGTTATTCAGGAAAATGCTTCAATAGCAACACAGGTTACTACAGTTATTGCCGTTGTGGCAATGCTTTTAGCACTTATATATATTTCTGGTTATGCAAAGCGATTTACAAAGCCGATTATAAAAATTACAGAAACAGCCAATAAAATGAGTAATCTTGATTTCTCACAAAAGTGCGAAATTAACAGAAAAGATGAAATTGGTGTATTGGCTGACAGTATAAATAAGCTTTCAGCTTCACTTGACACTGCTCTGACTGAATTAAAAACAACAAATGAGCAGTTGGTAAGTGATATTGAAAAAGAAAGAAAATTAGAAAAAATGCGTCAGGACTTTGTTTCGTCAGCATCTCACGAGTTAAAAACGCCTATTGCAATAATTCGTGGTTATGCCGAAGGTCTTAAAATAAACGTAGATGAAGAAGACACCGCAATGCAGGAGTATTGCGATATAATAATGAACGAAGCAGATAAAATGAATACGTTAGTTTTAAGTCTTTTAGAAGCGTCACTGTATTCTTCTGGAATGAAAGCTCTTAATAAAGAGGAGTTTCAGTTAAATGAGTTCATTAAAGAATATATGAAAGCTGCAAAGCCGATCTTTGAAGAAAAAGAAATAAATGCAAAATTTATAGATTCAGAAACACCTTTAATGGTTTTTGCAGACAAATCACAGATAGAAAGAGTTCTTTCAAACTATATTTCAAATGCTTGTAGTCATACAAAAAATGAAAAAGAAATAATAGTTTCAGTTGAAGCTTCAGGTGAAAAATATAAAGTTTCCGTTTATAATTCAGGTAGCTTTATTGATGATAAAGATAAAGATAATATTTTCAATTCATTTTACAGAGCAGACAAAGCTCACTCAAGAAAAGAAGGTCGTTTTGGCTTAGGGCTTTCTATTGTAAAATCTATAATGGATATGCACAAATGTGAATGTGGCTTTACCAACAAAGAAAATGGTGTGGAGTTCTGGTTTGAGATTGAAAAAGCGAAAGGTTAAAATATGAAAATTAATTTTGTTATTCCCTGCCTTTTAGGTGTCGAAGGCATTATTGCAGATGAGCTTCGTTCATTAGAAGCAGAAGACGTAAAAGCAGAAAATGGCAGAGTGCTTTTTTCAGGGGACGAAAATCTCTTAGCAAGAGTTAATATCTGTTCTCACTTTGCAGAAAGAGTGCAGATTTTAGTTGGTTCTTTTAAAGCAACAACATTTGAAGAGTTGTTTCAGGGAACGAAAAATCTTCCTTGGGAACAATGGATTTTAAAAGATGATGCATTCCCTGTAAAGGGTTATTCATTAAAATCAACTCTTTTCAGTGTAAGCGACTGTCAGGCAATTATCAAAAAAGCAGTTGTTGAAAGACTTAAATCAAAATATGGCATTTCGTGGTTCGATGAAACTGGCCCTACACATCAGATTCAGTTTTCAATTATGAATGACGAAGCAACTCTTTTAATCGATACTTCTGGTGCAGGGCTTCACAAAAGAGGTTATCGCTTACAAAGTAACTTTGCACCAATGAAAGAAACTCTTGCGGCAGCAATTTGCTCACTTGCGAAGTTAAAGCATTACCACACACTTTATGACCCGATGTGTGGTAGCGGTACTTTAATGATAGAGGGTGCTTTATATGCTCATAATATAGCACCAGGTCTTAACAGACACTTTTCTGCTGAAAGATTTGAGGTATTACCTAAAAATATCTGGGCAGAAGAAAGAGAAAGAGCAAGAAGTCTTGAAAAGATTGACACAGACTTTCAGGGCTTTGGTTCAGATATTGATGGCGAAACAATAAAACTTGCAATGGCAAATGCGGCGAGATTACCAATAGGTAAAAAGCTTCACTTTGAAAAACGAGATATAAAGGATTTTCAAAGACATACTGAGAGAGGAACAGTTCTTGTTAACCCACCTTATGGTGAAAGACTTTTAGATTTACAAGAAGCTGAACGTCTTTATAGAGAAATGGGAAAGGTGTTCCCGCAAAGTCACGGCTGGAGCTATTATATAATTACTCCTGATGAAGAGTTTGAAACCTGCTTTGGTAGAAAAGCAGACAAACGCAGAAAATTATATAACGGTATGATTAAATGCCAGTTATATATGTATTTTAAATAAGAGAGAAGATATCTTTATGAAACATATTTTTATTATGAATCCTGTCGCTGGAAATGGTATTTCTACAGAGTCTTATAGTGAAAAAATCAAAAAGGCTTTTGAGGAACTTAATATTTCTGATGAATATGAGATTCATGTTACTACATCTGAAACTGATGCTTATGATTACACAAAATCTCAGGTAGAAACAGGCGAGCATATAAGATTTTATGCCTGTGGTGGTGATGGTACTCTTTCAGAGGTTGTTCACGCCTGTGCCGAGAAGAAAAATGCTGAGGTTGCAGCAATTCCTTTAGGTAGTGGTAACGACTTTATAAGAATTTTTGGTAAAAAAGAAGATTTGCTTGATGTTAAATCTCATATTTTAGGTACACCAATGGAATTTGACCTCATTAAATATGAAGACCAATATGCTATAAACCAATGCTCAATGGGACTTGATGCCGAGGTTTGTGCAAAGCAAGCACACTTTAAAAAGATACCATTCCTTTCCCCTGAAGCAGCATATACAGTTTCACTTCTTTATTGCTTTATAGGTAAAATGAAAAATACCTTTACAATTCAGTTTGATGATGACGAGCCTTTTACAAAAGACGTTCTTTTCTGTGTTGTGGGTAATTCACGTTGGTATGGTGGCGGATATATGGCAGCACCAAAGGCTTTAACCTATGATGGTCTTTTAGATTTTGTTGTAGTTGAAAAGGATTGCACAAGACTCACACTTTTAGGTCTTATAAATCCATATAAAAAGGGTCAGCACCTGGATTGGAAAAGAACTCACTTTAAACGTGGTAAAAAGATTACAATTAAAAGCACGAAACCATCTGCAGTTAATTTTGATGGTGAAGTAAAAATTGTAACAGAAGCAACATTCCATATAGTTGAAAAGGCTATTAAATATGTTGTTCCATCAAATTCCGATTTTATGAAGAAAGTAGAAGAAGGTACTTTATAATGACTAATTACGCGAAAAGCAACACAGGCTTTAAAATTTTATCAACAATATTAAAACCAGTTTTTAAATTCTGGTATTCACCTAAACTTATTGGTAAAGAGAATATTCCAGAGAGTGGTGCTATTGTTGTAGCTTGTAACCACAAGCACTTAATGGACCAATGTATGGTAATTGTTTCTACAAAAAGACCAATTCACTATATGGCAAAAAGCGAATATTTTGAAAATAAAAAGGTTGCTTGGTTTTTTAAAGCGGCTGGTTGTATTCCCGTAAACAGAAATGGTCACGACTCAGAAGCAAAAGATGCCGCAACTGAGGTTTTACAGAGTCAGGGTGCTTTAGGTATTTTCCCTGAAGGCACAAGAAATAAAACAGAAGATTTACTTATGCCCTTTAAATTTGGCGCAGTTTCCCTCGCTAAAAAGAATAACGCTTTAGTTATTCCTGTGGGTGTTTCTGGTGACTATAAATTCAGACCAAAAAATCTCGTTGCAAGAATTGGTGAGCCGATTGATGTAAGCGAAATGGATTTAGAAGAAGCAAACGAAAAGCTCCACAAAGCAGTTGAAACCCTTATTTTAGAAAATCTCAAAGAGGGCAACGGAAGCGAGCAGGATTACGAGAGAGCGAAACACTCGGGATTGATTTAAGGAATTAGGAAATAGGAAGTAGAAAAAATGTCGTCCTATCATTTTGGTTGATTTGAAATTAACTGAAAATGGTAGGATGATTTTATTGTTAGCCTCTTAAATTTTCAACAAAATATGGTAATTCTAAAAAATCTATGCTATACTAAAATGAGTAATAATTAAAAAAGGTGATTGAGATGTCATTAAAAATAACAAATCCATATGCAAGTGGTACTTTTAACAGCAAACTTTTCAGGATTCCTGCTATTCTTACATTAAAAAATGGCAGAGTTTTAGCGTGTGCTGATATAAGATATGGCAACGGTACAGACGACCCTGCAAACGTTGACACGGGTATCCGCTATTCAGATGATAATGGTGTTAACTGGTCAGAGCCAGCATTTGTAAACGCGTTTGATGATATGGAATTTTTTGACCATAACAAAGCAATTCCTACTTCAGCGGCTTTTGTAGATTCTGCAATAGTGCAAGGTGAAGACGGAACAGTTTTCCATATGTGTGACGCGTGTCCTGCCTATATGGGTCTCTGGAGTGCAGGTACTTATGGTAAAGAAAATGGTTTTATAGATGGTAAATTAGCGGTGTGTGATAAAACAAGTGCTGAAAAAGCAGAAAGCACAAAACTTAATAAAGAAAAATATCCATATTATGTTGATGATTTTGGTGCAGATGGCTTTGCACCTGTAAAAAAATTCAGTGACAACGAAGTTTATGACAATTACTACGTAAACAGAGATTATAAGGTTTATAAAAAATCAGGCGAAGAATACACACCTGTTTTAATTAAACAAATGAATAAAGATGGCTCTTTGAGTGATAAAGATATAATTGCAAATCTTTTCTACGCTTATTCACCTATAAAAATTTATCCTACATATTATTTATGGGTTAAGAAAAGTTCTGACAATGGTGAAACCTGGGGCGACGGCAGAATTCTTAATTTAGAAATCGAATCAAAAGGCTTTACAGGTTTTGCACCAGGTACAGGTATTTCTATTGATTACAAAGGTAAAAACAGAATTATTTTTGCGGTTTATGATAATAATGATGGTAGAGAATACACAAGTGTAATTTACACAGATGACGGCGAAAATTGGCAGCGTTCTAAAAAAGCAAATCAGGTGGGCATTTCTGGTAAAAGCTCAGAAACACAGTTTGTGCTTTTAAATAATGGTGTTTTAAGATTGTATTCAAGAAATACTGCGGGGTATATAAGTTACTGTGACAGTACAGATGGTGGTGAAACCTGGAGTGCATATAAACAAGATAAAGCTTTAGCTTATTGTAGTAACTGCCAGTTCTCTATAATAAACTACAGTAAAGAAATTGACGGCAAAAAGGTTGTTGTTATTTCTTACCCTTCAACAAAAATCAGAAAGCTTGGTGTAATAAGGGTTGGTATTGTAAATAATGATAATACTGTAGAATGGCGTTACAGAAAGAACGTAACAGACTCTTTAAATCCGTTCAGCTTTGTTTACTCTTGCATTACTGAGCTTAGTGATGGCTCAATAGTTGATTTATATGAAAGTGATAAAGCCGAGCTTTCTTGCGTAAGATATACATTAGATGACTTAAAGGTAAATGATAAGGGAATCAGCGGTATTTCAAAAATCAAGTCGTTAATTTATAACAAAACCAGAAAATAAAGAAGTGATTTATTTTGAAAATATATCAGAAAATAGATGAATTAGTAGGGCACACACCGCTTTTAAGACTTAATAATATTGAAAAAGAGTTTAATTTAGAAGCAACCCTTTTAGTGAAATTAGAAAGTTTTAACCCAACGGGCAGTGCAAAAGACAGACCTGCAAAAGCAATAATTGAAAAAGCAGAAAAAGACGGAGTTTTAAAAGAAAATTCTGTAATAATTGAGCCTACAAGCGGTAACACGGGTATTGGTCTTGCCGCTATTGGTGCCAGTAAGGGTTACAGAGTTATAATCATAATGCCTGAAACTATGAGCATTGAGCGTCAAAAGCTTATGACTTGCTTTGGTGCAGAGTTAATTTTAACAGATGGTAGCAAGGGTATGAATGGTGCAATAGAAAAAGCAGAGGAATTAAAAAAAGAAATTCCAGAAGCAATTATTGCAGGGCAATTTGTGAATGAAGCAAACCCTTTGTCACACTACGAAACAACAGGTCCTGAAATCTGGGAAGATACTGACGGTAATGTAGATATTTTTATTGCAGGTATTGGAACTGGTGGTACAATTTCTGGTACAGGTAAATTTTTAAAAGAAAAGAATGAAAATATAAAAGTAATTGGGGTTGAACCAGAAAAATCTCCGCTTTTAACTAAAGGCGAGAGTGGCAGTCACGCTATTCAGGGAATTGGTGCAAACTTTATACCCCACACATTAGACAGAAATATTTACGATGAAATTATAGACGTTAAAGACGAAGACGCTTTAGAATATGGCAGACTTATTGCTAAAAAAGAGGGCGTGTTAGTCGGAATTTCATCAGGTGCTACTCTTTTTTCTGCAATAGAAGTTGCAAAGAGACCTGAAAACAAAGGTAAGACAATAGTGGCACTTTTAACAGATACAGGCGAAAGATATCTTTCAACTGCAATGTTCTCTTAAAATTTTTCTCAGAAGGAGAATTTTTATGGATAAATTTCTTAATAATATGGAGCTAATAACAGGCACTATAAAAGATATAGAAGTTATAAATAAAAAATCTAAAATTAAAACTACCGATGGCGAAGCAATGATTTTAAACAGAAAAGAAGTTGTTAAGGTAATAAAAGATTTACAGTCATTTTTATTCCCTGATTACTACACTCACAGCGAAGGCAGTGAAAATGTGCTTTCACAGACAGAACTTCTTTTAAATATTTATAATCGTCTTTCAAAAGTAATTAAGGGTGCTTGTGAATTCAATGGTACAGATTTAGTATGCTCACCAGAAATTATCTGCGAAAAATTTATAAAAAAATTACCAGAAGTAAAAACAATGCTTTTAAAAGATATTGAAGCACTTTACGAGGGCGACCCTGCTGCAAAATGTAGAGAAGAAGTGCTTATTTGCTACCCCGGTTTTTATGCTATTTCTATTTTCAGATTAGCTCACGAATTATATAATTTAAGAGTACCGCTTATTCCAAGAATTATGACGGAATTTGCTCACGAAAAAACTGGTATTGATATTCACGCTGGTGCTACAATCGGTGAATATTTCTTTATTGACCACGGTACAGGTATTGTAATAGGTGAAACTACTACAATAGGCAATCACGTTAAAATTTATCAGGGTGTAACTCTTGGTGCAAAGAGCTTTAAGGTTGATGACAATGGCAACCCTATTAAAGATATTAAGCGTCACCCTGACATTGGCGACAACGTTGTTATTTATGCGAATGCAACTATTTTAGGCGGCGATACTAAAATCGGTAATAACTGTGTTATCGGCGGGAACGTGTGGCTTACATCTTCTGTTTCTGATAATCAGACAGTTTATTATCAGGGTAAATAGAAACCAACCCCAACAGTTTTCTGTGAACTGTTGGGGTTGATACATTTAAAAATCAAGTTCTAACAATGAATTTGTGTTACGTTTGTTTTGTGTGTAAAGATTATTTACCTGTAAATAGAGATTGTTAAAATCTACGTCACCATCCACAAGATAATAAATAGTAACCTGTTTCTGACTATCTGCCTCAACAGATACAAAGTAAAATCTTGAATCGGTATCATTTTCTGAAACGATAGCAAAAGCTTCATCTATAAGAGATGTGTTTGAAGCATCAACTAAATCATAGGTTGAGCAGAATAAAGAACCTGCAGTATTATTTATGTTGGTTGCTTCAATAGTTACTGCAACAAGCTTTCTTTCAACGAATTTTACATCCTTAATAGTGTCAATTGTGTTTACACCGTCACCATAAATAATTTCTTTACGGTTGTAGCCTTTTAAAGTACCGTCGCTACTTGTTACTTCGTTGAGCTCATTAAGAGAACGAATGTATTTTTCATCAATACCATTTACATTGTCAAGTACTTCTGCTTTTACAACTTTAATATTGTAGTAAGCATTATTTTCAAAGTCCCAACCGTTTTCACAAACTTCGCCGAATTTTATAATTTTTTCAGCTTCTGGGGTGTCAGCAATAAACGCTTCAGAATGCGGTACGCTTTCGTAATCGTAAACGAAGCTGTCTTCTTTTGTTGCTTCAACAACCTTTAAATTGCCGAGAACTTTGCTGAGTTCTTCCCGTGGAATATGGTTATTGAAGAAGCATTCAACCACAACGCCCTGATTTTTAAAATAGATAAGCGCAAGACTCATTTCATTCTCGTTAAGAGTGAGAATTTCTGCTTCGTTTTCACCAAAAGAGGTTTTCTCTGTGGTTATAATATTTTTATATTCTCGTTTATTTACGGCATCAATTTTAAAGATGTTAAAAGAAAGACCGGCTTCACCATTGTAGTTATATTTGTATGGTGGCTCAAGCTCAGTAAATTCATTAGGAAGATAACCTAAGTCTAATTTTGCATTTTCAGGTGCTTCATTATAATCAATATCATCGTTTGTTACAGTTGCAGAGTATCTTCCTGTTTTTTCAAGCCATTCACTTATTTCGGTGTAAGCAAATGCAGAAACACTTAAGAGAATTGCTGAAACCGCAGCGACTGCAGTTATTTTTAATACTCGGGTTTTATTTTGTTGTTTTTTGCTGTTACTCATAGTGTCAATCTCCTTGAAGGCATCCATAACGGCATTGTGAAAACCGTCAGGGATGTTATTTTTATTATTAATCATTGGTTTTCACTCCTTTTTCAGTCGACTCTTGTTGTTTTAATTTTTCGCATTCAGATTTGAGCTTACCGGTAAAGCTCTCAATAAATGAATCAGCGCTTAATTCATCCATTTTACTGAATGCTTCAAGAATGGTGTTCTTAATGGCAATTTCACAAAGATAAGGGGAGTGTAAACTATCGTCTGTGATGTTGTAAAACAATTCTTCATTCTCGAAAACAAGTGCAACAAAATGCTCGTGGGTCATTTTTTGCTTTTTTGTACCAATAATGTCAAGCGGACTGCAGTTAAGAGCTTCGGCTAAATCACCCAACATATCAAGTGTTGGTTGATTTCTGCCTGTTTCCCAATAAGAAACAGTCTGCCTTGTTACAAAAAGCTTTTCAGCAAGTGCATCTTGTGTTAAATTGTTTTGCTTTCTGAGCCTTTTTATGTTTTTACTTATGTTTGCCATTGTGTCACTCCCATTCTTTAATTTGAGTATAGCACCCCACACTCTAAGAGTAAAGCAAGTATATGTTGCAAAAAAAATAAGGCGTTACTTCCGCAACGCCTTAAATGTTTTTTTAATCAGCCAATTTTCTTAGCATCTTTAACTTTGATTTTGCCAATGAAAGGAACCTTTAAGAAACCATTACAAACATCATCTGTGAATGTAAGTGAAATTTCGCAAGGCTTATCGCCAGGGAGAATATCAACTTTTGCTTCACCAGTTAATGTGTCGCCATCTTCCTGAATGTTGTTGATAGCAATGTCAGAAATTCCTAAATCTTCACCAGGAAGTTCAAGTGAAATTTTATATTCACCATTGTTATCAGCGATTGTAAAAACAGCAGAACCTTTGAAAATAATATTATTGATTTCTGCTTGCCATTTGCCAAGACCTATCATTATATTGTCCTCCTCAAGTTTTAATTGATTAATTATTTTATTCCAGCTGCAGTACGAAGAATAGCTCTTGTATCTGCAGTAGTAATTACGTTTTTGTCAGCACCAGCGGTAACAAAATCACAGGTTTTAATTTGCTCATCTGTAAGCTTTACTATATTTGCAGAAGCAAGAAGAGCAATTCGTGCATCGGTTAAAGTAACAGCGCCATCGCCGTTAGCGTCACCTTTTAAAGAAAAATCATTTGATAACAGAACGATATATGTTCCTAAAGTGTCTGTTTCAAAAGTTGTGCTCTTAAGGTCAGGTTGATTTGTAAGAATCTCAACATCACCAACTCTTGAAGTGAAAACCTTTGTGGCAGTAGGAATAAGGTTCTTTGAAGAATTATCAAAATTAATTTTGAATTCACCAGTAGGAACATACACACTACCATTTTTAGAAAGATAAATATCTAACACATAGCCTTCTGTATATTTCAAGTCAGAAAAGTCAGCGTCTACAGAAGAAAGCGGATGAACATCAACCTTAAGTTCTGTACCAGCAGGAATAACGTTCTCTATATCTGTAATTGTAACACCTGCTTTAACATTTGTAATGGTAGGGCTTGAGTTGATGTAGTTAAGACCTAATGACTTAATATATCTTGCAGGGTATGAGCCTTTAAGAGCGTAAACGCCGTCGATAAGATAATATTCTTTTGAACTGTCATTAGAGTTTATTTTTCCAAGGAAAGCATCTGTGCCAATAGATTTAATAGATTTTGGAAGACGAAGCTCAGTCAAATCATCACAATGTGAAAATGCTAAAGCACCGATTGTTTCAAGATTATCGCTGAAACGAACGCTTCTTAAATTCCAGCAGAAAGAAAAAGCCCTTTCGCCAATAGAAGTAACAGTGTTATACATATTAATGTTTTCTACCTGATAGCAACGGTAAAAAGCAAAGTTAGAAACAGTTGTAACTCCATTTGGAATTGTGAAGTCGCCACCTCTGCCCGCAGGGAATACTTTAAGAATTGTTCTGTCTTTGCTGTAAACAACGCCATCAACAGAACAGAAATAAGGGTTAGAGTCATCAACATCTATTCTTAAAAGTGTGTCACATTCATTAAAGGCATTACTTGCTAAATTGCCAAGAGCTGCAGGTAATTTAAGGTAAGTAATTCCTGAATCTGCAAAAGCCTTTGAAGTAACTGCAAAAACAGGTAAATTGTCAATAGTTTCAGGAATTATGATTTTTTCGTTAGTTCCTATATATTTAGTAATGAAAATTCTGTTGTTCTGAGTTCTGTAAAGAAAATCACTTTTTGGTGCTAATGCAGGAACATCATTTTTATATGTTGGTTCTTGAAGTGCTTCAGCCTTAGGTGAGTTCGGAAGAATTACCACAGATAAGACTAAAAGCGATACAAGAAGAACAGAAATG
>JAZNUL010000073.1:0-25782 GCA_045592285.1 Acutalibacteraceae bacterium | reverse complement strand
CAGCCGCACCACTTGAAGCGTATATTTCACCTATGGTAGCATCAACTGATGGATACATTATGATATTTTCACCAAAGAGTACAATAAGTGGAATTAAAACCATCCAGCTTAAAATACCACCAGCGAACATATAAGATGAAATTTTAGGTCCACAAATAAAACCAACGCTCATAACTGCAGGGTAAATCTGAGTACCGATTTCACCAGCAAAGCCTTTAAATCTTAACGCAACTTCACCTGGAACTGCCTTTAAGCCATCTATTATAAATTTGAATGCAGCCGCAAAACCCATACCTGCAAAAACAGTAGAAGCGTTTGAGCCACCCTCTTCACCAGCTAAAAGAACCTCTGCACAAGCAGTTCCTTCTGGATATGGCAAAACGTTATGTTCTTTTACAATAAGAGCATTTCTTAAAGGTATCATAAAGAATACGCCTAAAAGACCACCTAAAAGTGCGATAGTTGTTATTTCTAACATATCAGGCTTATCCATTTTGCCTTCATTAGCCCAGAGAAAAAGTGCTGGTAAAGTAAATATTGCACCAGCCGCAACCGACTCACCTGCTGAGCCTATTGTCTGAACAATGTTGCTCTCTAAAATTGAATTTTTTCTTAAAACAACTCTTATTACACCCATAGCGATAACCGCCGCAGGAATTGATGCAGAAACAGTCATACCTACTCTAAGACCTAAATATGCATTTGCCGCACCAAACACAACTGCTAAAAGCACACCCATAATTATTGAAGTAACTGTAAGTTCTGGTGTAACCTTTGAAGCAGGAATATAAGGCTTAAATTCTTTTTTGTTATCCATAAAATACTCCTAACTATTTTTATAAAAAATACTTTCATAGTTTACCATTTCTTAATTAGTATTTCAAGTTTTTTAGAGAATTAACAAAATTTAGTTGCAAGTGTGCAAGTTGGAGTATAAATAAAAAGTTCTACCATTTTCAATTCACAAAAATGATAGAACTTTATTCTCACTTTAACACTTGGCACTCAGGCACAGCAGATGTTTGATACTCTCGTCGAGCAGATGAAAGAAGTGGAAGGTGTAACCGAGCAATTGAAAGAAGAAAATCAGATGGAGTGGATTGCTAGAATGAATAACATTGACGCTCAGACAAAAGAGATTGTTGGTAATGATATGATTTATATATAAAGTGCAAGGCAGGGATTTTTGTCCCTGCCTTTTACAACACTAAATGATTTGACGATAATATCAATTGTTAAATCAAATATTTACTAATAACATTTCTTGCAAGTTCCGCTGCATTAGTGATTGAAGAATTGTATATCTGCAATACTTCTTCTGCTATTTTTTGCTGTATTTCAATAGGAGGTTTAGGAATTCTCACCTTTTTATATTCGGGCATCTTCAAATTCAATAAACGCACCCCATGTTGTAACGATATAGTTCCACCCAACATATAAAATTCATTTAGCATTACCCACAAATAAGATGGATCAAATTCTGGATTAAACACCCGAATACGAGAACAGAAATTTGAGAAGGAATATTGTTCGCTTCCCTCGTAATCAAAAAGTCTTACACGCCCTACCGGTTGGGTGGGACTTCCGCCTGACTTTTCTAATAAAATATCTCCATAAGTCAATAATCTACTAGAAAGCTTATTGATTTCCACATCTATCTCTTCAATGTCCTCAAAATCAATTTTACCGGTATTCAGCTTAAAGTTGGTGTTTCGGAGTACTTTGGTTAAAAGCATCTCTCCTTTTTCACCCTTCCACAATCCATCTTGAAATTTTGCTATAGTATCTAATGGGAAAGATTTGTATTTGCTTGAAATTGTTACCTTCTTGGTTGCATTGATATTTATCGTTTTCTCTAACGATACTGCTTTATAGTTAATTAAATCATTCAAAGCCGAAACATTTACTATTCCATTTAAACTCTGCGACACAACACCGTTATTTTTCAAAAAAGCATTATATACATAGTAGTTTAGTTTATCAGGATTGTACTGATTGTTTGAATCAAACAATTTTGTTCCTGTCTTTAACATTTTTATGCCTTCATGCCCTCTTCGGTTAGAAAATTCATAACCAAGTATTTTCTTTTCTAATTTTTTGTTGCTTGCTTTGGTAATTACAAGATTTTGGTCATACGCAAGAAGGAAATACAAAATTCTGTCCTTTTCAAATTCAAAGATTTTCTCGTAGAACAAGTTTTGGATAATTTCTTCTTGCTCGGTTGCGTTTTTTTCTTTGAACGCTTTGCTGTCTTTAAGTTTCTTCAAAAAACTTTGAGATTTAAACCATTTCTTATAGTCATTAAATAGTTCTTGCTCTTGCATAGCTTCGTTGGGTTTTCTGTTGACAAAAGAAATATAATCGTCAATAGATATATCTTCGTAAACATTAGCAACATATTTTGAGAATGCCTTTTCAATTCCCAAAACAGTAATTTCCTTGGGCTTGTCAAAAAAGTTGTTTATAGCATTGATAATATGCTTATGATCTGAATTCGGTCTTCTCTCCAAAAACAATGTTACAGTATTGGAATTTGTAGCCATAAATGTTTTTGTTCCAAATTCAGTTATTGCTATTATTCTAAAGTGTTTAAGCAACAGTTCTCTTGTTGCAATATATATTCCAGAATTGCTGAGGACAGTAATTGGCAAAATGATAGCAGCATATCCACCCACTTTAACCAATTGCTTCATTCGCTCAATAAATAGGCATTCGATTTCAGCACTTTTATCGGAAAATCTATTAAACAATTCAAAAGATTCCTCACCATATTTGATAGTCGCTTTAAATGCATTTACAGAATATGGAGGATTAGCAATCAGTATGTCAAATTGAGCGTTATCCTTGTGATACTCGTTGCTGGTTATTTTAAGCTTGCCCTTATATTCCTTTGACTTTTCAAAATGATCTAAGCCGTTTGCTCTGATGATATTTGCCTCGCCATCACCATTGAGGAAGGAACTAACTTTAGAAGACTTTACAAGACGATAATCGGCATCAATGCCATATACATAATCTCCAGCCCAGCCAAATTTGTCATAGTCTATCCAACCCTGCAACTTTTTACGAGCAATAGGTTTAGCTTTGCTAATATCTATTTCGTTTTCAATGATCGATTGCACCTTATCCATATACTCGGTCAAAAAATGTCCTGTTCCGCAAGCAAAATCAATTACAGACGGTAACATTTCAGCCTCGTTTGCCTTGAGCTTCTTTTCAATTATCTCTTTTATCGGCAAAGAAGATACAATATAACGAGTAATCGGAACAGGCGTAAAATACTGTCCTGCTTCCTGTTTGATACTTGTATTCAGAAGCAATTCAAAGAAATCACCTAAGAATTGTTGCTTGTGTCCGTATCTGAACTGATACGGTTGGAGCAGCTCTACAACTTCACGCACAACTCTTGCGTTCAGCTTAAACGATGTATCGTCATATACCTCGATAAATGCGAACTCAGGGTTTTTCTGCAAACGCAGCTTTACAAACATATCACGAATTGTTTTTTGAGCGTTGTTGTCACTAATGTTTATTAAGGTGTTAGCAATATCATTTTCGGAAAAGTCCGTTACATCTATATCTAAAAATCTGCTCATACCTTGCTTGTAAAGGTCGTTCAATCTGATCTGCAAGCTCTCATCAGTATCATCTTCTAACCATTGAAACTCAACTTGCTCGTTATCGTTCTTGTCTTCGTCAATGATTTTACATATAAAGAGATTGAGAATTTTATTAAATGCATTGGGCTTGTCAGATACAACATTATGTCGGAGTATTTCTGCAAACTGGTTGAAAATTCTACCACTATCGTCTTTTGTCAACGGTAATAATCTGCTACGAACTAATGCCTTGATTTCAACATCATATGCGTTAGCCCATTCCTCAAAAATGCCATTGTCTTTAGTATTCTTATTCCAATGATCATGGATTTCCTTCTGATTTGTTAATTCAGCCCAAGCTTCGTCAACCTTGATAATGTTATTCTTATACTCTATACTCTTTTTGGAGAGCTGTGATGTGTAAAGACACAGATATTTGGTTGCCTTATCTTGAACATAATAGGAAAAAAGTTGACCACCATCTTTAAGCATTTTATTTTCTTCTTTTGTGAATTCAACACCCCATGTTTTACACTCGATCATCAAATACGCTTTGCCGTCATTATCAAAAACTAAAATATCAAGTTTGCCCTTTTCATTTCTGCCAAGCGGGAACTTGTATTCCAAATAAAGATTTTTAGGAGCATAGCCCTTTTCCAGTAGTCTGTTGATACATTCTAAAACAACAAAGTTTTCGGAGTTTTCAAAGTTACTTGTGGTAAGGTCTCCCCATTGTATACCATCTTCAGCCTTAACATCATTTTCTCTATACTCTATTTTTTGGGTGTTGAAATTCACACGAATGATATAGTTGTTATGCTGAGAATACTTTTTATAGTATATATTATTGACTCCGTCTTCAGGAATGTAACCCATTGCTTTAAGTAAACTTTTGATTGTTTCTGTATAAATTTTCATTTACATAACCTCATTTATTGCATTTTTTCTGTGTTTGCAAATTAATTTCTTTCTCCAACTGCTCAATCCCTTTCAGAATAACCTCAAAATCAGGTTTATCACCGAAAATCATATTCTGCATATGCTCGTAGTCGTCTTTAAGAGTTTGCAGATTCCTTTCGGGTGGCATTAAGCGAAGTGTACCGACTTTCGCCTCGTCATATCTTGCCCACGGGCAACGGTAAAACTTTTCTTTAAACTGTACCACCTTGTTAAGCAACGCAATATCCGCAAGCGCATCATCCTTAACAGGTGAATTCATCATACAGTACAAATCATAATAATGACGGGAGTATCTTGACGGGAAGGCTTTATCTTCAGGGCGGAATGCCTCACGGTGAAGAATTGTAACCTTTTCCCAAAATGTTCGTTTCGGAAGTACGGTCAGAATATCCGTTGTCGGTTGAGTGAAAACCTTCGGATACTGAACGGCCGCATAAGGTGTAATAGGTCTTTCCTCGGCAGGTGTCCATGCTGCAAGAGTACCAATTTCAAGACGAATCACCGGGAGAATTGAGTTATCCTCAAAGCTACGGTTGTATGCAAAAACTACTGTCTGCGGGTCGGTTTTATCTATGTAGCAATTAACAAATGTACTAAGTTCTTTCTGCAGATCCGCAATAATCGTAGGCATAAATACGTTTTTCAAAAACTCTTCTGTGCGGAAGTTTGCCTCTTTGTTAAAAACATCCTGCTTTGTGTTGCTACGTTCTTCCCAAGGTTCATTAAGTTCAAAACCGATTACTCGCCAATCAAGAATAAGGTCAATATCTTCTGAGAAACGCTCAATAAGGCCATAAGATTTTGAAAGACTTGTACCGCCTTTGAAAGCAATATTGTTCTTCCATTCGCAACGATGAAAAAGATAATCGAGCATAAAGCACACCCAAAAGTCTTTTTCAATAATTGCATTTGTAAGACCCATTTTAGCAGCAGTATTCTGAAACAGAGCCTTGCGGTCATTTTCTTTTATAGTTGCAATATTACGCATAATTTAACCCCTGCAAATAAGTTTGATGTACTCATATATCCAAGATGTAGCAGCTTTTGCTTCAGTGAGAAGAGCCTGTTTTTCGCTGTCAGTAAGATTATTTTTAAGTTTTGTTAGAACAGTAACGTCAACATTATCTTTGCCGAGTGCTTTCAATGCTTGTATAACAAGTGCAGTTTTATATGAGAGCTTGGATATTTCTTTGTTGGTTGTGCGTTTGAATTTTATTGTAGTCTCTTCATAGGTGTATTCTTTATAGGTGCCATCACTTACATAAACCCAAGTAGCTGGAATCTGTGTTGAAAGTCCGAGCAGATTTAAAGCTGTATCACCACAAGGAACAATAGTCCAACCAAAGTTTCGGGCAAGAGCGTGAGCAACTGCATCAGGCTCCGGTGCAACATACTCACCGAGAAAATCATTATATTCAGGTTTGTAGTAAACGCCTCTGATAATTTTTGAAACAACTTTTTCCTTTTCAAGTCGAGTTAAACAAACGCTTGCAGTTTTTTTATCTGTAAATAAAACAAAATCAATTGGCACAAAAACTGTACCCACTTTAGAATTTTGAATATCCTTTTTTATTTGCGCTAAAATCGTCGGTCGTTCCATAAGTTCACCTCGTTGAAAATAGTATACACTTTTTTCAACGAGATATCAATATTTTTTTGAAAAAATAGTCAGATATTTGTTGTTAGAGATTGGTAAATAGCCACTCATTACACTCAATTACTTTATATATTCAAAAAAACTTACTCCCACTACTGCGGGAGAGCAGAACTCGTCCCCTACAATCGTGGGAGTTAATTTCTTATTTCATTTAATCATTGCTAATAACTATCATCATTCTGTTCTTAAAGCTTCTACTGGGTCCTTATTCGCTGCAATTCGTGATGGGAAGAGACCTGCAACTAAAGTTAAAGTAACACTTATTATTACAAGTGCAAAGCCACCTACAAATGGTAAAGCCGCAGAAGCCGGAATATTTAAAACTTCGTTTAAAATAAAGTTAATTGGTAATTGCAAGAACAACGTTGTACCTATACCAATTATACCAGCACCAAGACCAATAACCGTAGTTTCGGCATTGAACACACGTGCAATATCCTTTTTTGAAGCACCAATACTTCTTAAGATACCAATCTCTTTTGTTCTTTCAAGAACTGAAATATAAGTAATAATACCAATCATTATTGAAGAAACCACAAGAGAAATTGCAACGAATGCAACTAAGACGTAGGTAACAATATCAATAATAGTTGTAATACTGCTCATAAGAACGCCTATAAGGTCTGTGCATTTTACAGCATATTCATCGTGACCATCAGCGGTAACTTTATCGTTATAATAATTTATAAGCTCGTTAAGTTTCTCTTTTGATTCAAAGCTTCTTGGGTAGAAGTAAATTGCTGATGGTGAATCGGAAGTTGAATAACCTAATATTTCAAGTGTTGCAGAAAGCGAGTTGTTGGCTGCCATTGTGTCAACATAAGCTTGTTTCAATGCCAAAACCTGTTCCTCAGTCAAAAAGCCTTCCATAAGTTTTTTCTGAAGATTTGACATATCATCAAAACCAAACATAGCCATCATATTTGTCATATCAACTTGTGACATATCGATTTCCATTTGCTCAACCATTGATAAGAATGGTTGAATATCAAGATAATTGAAATCTATTTTACTTAAATCAACATCTTTCAAATCAAAATCATTAACAGTAAGATTTGAGAATTCCAAACCAGTAATAACATCTGTGCTTGTGTCACTGAGTTGCGCTTTAACAACCTCTGTTTTCGCATTTTCTTCTACTACGTAATCCATAAGGTCTGTTCTATAGCCTATACCACCAGTACCAATAGAAAGGGTATTGTCTTCGTCAGGTCTTAAAATACCAACAATTTTGAGGGTAAGACCGTCTTCAACAAGATTTTTAACAAAGTAATCGTTTTCACGATTATCTTCCCAAAGACCTGTTTTCTTGTTTTTGGTGTAATAATCGCCTGTGTTAACTACCTTGAATTCCATATTGAGAATATCATCGTAAGAATATTTTGATACGCCTGCACTTTCTAACTCTTCACCATTTGCAAGAGCAGACATAATATGCTTTGATAATTCTTCCTGGTCTTTAATACCTAAACCGTAAACTACAAGTTCATTTATCTGATGGTTAGCGTCAACAATTAAAACAACTTCTTCTTTACTTTCGGGAAGTTTACCAGCAATAACATCATATTGGCTTTCCATAAGTTTATTGTCACCAATAAGTTCAATCCACACAGACATCTGTGCCATAGAACCAGCCATAGAAGTCATTGCTTCCATATCAGCACCCATACTCATACTTTCCATCATAGTACTTGGGTTAACCTGAACCACACCGTTTTCTGTATCTGCCTTATAAATATTAAGGTCCGTGCTATATTTATACTGAACGTCGTTACAATATTTATCGAATTCAGATTTATTGTCTTCAATATATATTTTGAAGTTTTTAAGGTTGTTTGAAGAAGCTTGAGAAATGAATGCATTAACCATCTGCATAAATGCTTCGTTTACATAAACTGTATCTTCTTCAACATCTATTCCCTGCATTGCTTCCATACCAAGACCCGTCATAGAGGTCATAATACTGCTTATATCCATTGTCTGTTTTTCAACTGACATAGGGTAAGAAAGAAGCATATCTTCCTGAACCTTATCTATATACCCCTGAATACCATTTGATAGGGCTAAAACAAGAGCAATACCAATAATACCAATACTACCAGCAAATGCTGTTAAAAAAGTTCTCGCCTTTTTAGTCTTAAGGTTATTAATACTGAGTGAAAAAGCAGAAGCAAATGACATTGAAGTTTTACTGCCCTTTGACTCTTCTCTCTCGGCAAAAGCAACTTCGTTTTGGTAATCTTCTTCTGTTGGTTCAAATGGATTGGTGTCACCAATAACCTCACCATCAAGACATCTTATAATTCTGTTTGAATACTCTTCTGCTAAATCTGGGTTATGAGTAACCATAATTATGAGCTTATCTTTTGAAATTTCTTTTAAAAGCTCCATAATCTGAACGCTTGTTTCAGTATCAAGAGCACCAGTAGGCTCGTCAGCCAAAAGAATATCAGGGTCATTAATAAGTGCACGAGCAATAGCAACTCTCTGCATCTGACCACCAGACATCTGACTTGGCTTTTTATACATCTGATTTTCAAGACCAACCTGTTTCAAAGCTTCCTGAGCACGTGCTTTACGTTCTTTTTTAGAAACGCCAGAAAGAGTCAAAGCAAGCTCTACGTTTGAAAGAACAGTTTGATGCGGAATAAGATTATAGCTCTGGAATATAAAGCCTATTGAGTGGTTACGATAAACGTCCCAGTCGGTATCTGTAAAACGCTTTGTGGATTTACCGTTAATTAAAAGGTCACCACTTGTGTATCGGTCAAGACCACCGATAATATTAAGCATTGTTGTTTTACCACAACCAGAAGGACCGAGAATTGAAACGAATTCATTTTCTCTGAAATTTATGCTTACGCCTTTTAAGGCTCTTACTGTGGTATCACCAGTAACGTAATCTTTTACTATATTTTTTAAAATTAACATTTCTTGTTACCTCAATAATAAAGTTTCTTACGATTAAGATAGAACACTAAGCCCACTACTGCACCAAAAAGCGCAACACCGCCGATTATAAATAGAACTGTATAATCCTTTGGTGGTTCTTCATAAATGATAGTCGGGTTATAGGTTTCGCCCTCTTCTAACGGAACAATTACACGCTCTTTAAAAAGAAGATTGTGAAGCCACTCGATTATCTGGTCAGTAGTCATTGCTTCAAACTGCTCGAATATCTGTGAAGCGTAGAGTGCAAAGCTATCCGCCCCACCACCACTCATCATACCACTTAAAGCGCCTTTGTTTTCTGGCATTTTGAGTGTATCTACAAGATATCTTAAAACTGTAAGAAGCAACGCTTCTTTATCAGCCTTTATATAAGTGTAGCTTGTATTTTTACCATTTAAAACTTGTTTACTTTGTTTTGTTTCAGTTTCACCGTAAGAATAAAGTGCTTTTATATCAAAGCTTTTAAGCTTAAGACCAACACCATCCTGGAGTGATTTTAAAATATCACTTGTGTTCATAAGAGAAGTAATTGCAGAAGTATCAAACTCTACTTTATAAATAGGCTCAATTTTTTCTAAAAGTGCCGTTACAGGCAAAAGTAAATTAGTAATGCAAACCTCTAAATTACCACTATCTATGAAATAAACTACATTTGGTAAAATCTCTAACGCCGTTTTTACTGGCTTTTTAAATAAATCATCAAGCAAATCAAAAACTGGTGTAGTAATATTCTTTAAAACTGCATCTTTACTTGTATCGTTTTTGTATTGATTGTAAGTTTTAATATTTCTACTATTACAACCCAATGCCTCTAAAACAGGAATAATAGCTGTGTTGTATCCCTCGCCACCAGTGATTTTTATGCTTTCCATAAACGTGATTGTTTTACCCCTTAAAACAACCTCTAAAAGCGGATAAAGTGGGCGAAGTGTTGCAACAAATGCATTTTCAAAACCAGTTCTTCTGCCGTTGTAAAATCCCCAGTTAACACCGTTAAGATTTACCTTTGACCACGAAGAAGCTCTGTTTAAAGCGTTTCTTGCTTCAGTATAATCACCTTCTGTAAGAAGTGACGCAACTCCTTTAGGTGAAGCATCTACACCCATAACAGAAAGCATTTCTATAAGACCTTCTTTTTCAAGTGCAGAATAAATACCAACAGCAAAGCTACCAACGTTAGCATTAGTGTAAATAGTATTTTCTAAAAGTGTTTCTAACTTTTTATAATCAGAATATTCAGCTACAAACTCATCAATCAAATCATCTATTCCGTTTAAAACCTTTTTATAATCCTTCTCGGTTAAATTAGCTGTATAAGTAATCTGGCTAAATGAAATCGCAGGGAATTTATACTCTTGAGGCTCTTGCAACTGACTGTCATTAAAAATAAGAATAATAGTTTTAACAACATTTTTCGTGTCTGTTTCTAAAAGCTTTGTGATTACGTCGTCAGATAACAATGCATTTTCGCTTTCGTTTGTATTCAATCCCTTTAAAAGCTCGCCTAACTGTGATTTATTAAGCTTTAAAGCATCAACAAGCCAAGACATAATTTCTGTGTAAGCAAGTGCTTTATTCGGGGTAAAATTCACACCATCGCTACTACCACATTTGCTCAAAACAGCAAAATCAATTGGCGGAAGCTGAAGCCCTGTCTCCTGAGACATAGAAGTTAAAGCATCATTTAAAATAACCTCTAAATCAAAATTCATTGACTCAAGGTCTATTATTTTAAGAAGAATTGCAAGTCTTACATAAGCATTTTCTTTAACTGGTGCCAAAAGATTGTTAAAGCACTGATTTAATTGACCGCTTTCATTGAAATAAGCAAGCGCTGGTAAAACTGTCACTAACGTATCTACCGGCTTTTTCTCTAATTTATCAAGAATTGTTAAAGCAGACATAAGAATATTATAAATCATTGTACTCTTATCTTCTTTAGCTTCCTTCTTAAATTCTTCCTGAGTTAATTTAACTTCACAACCCAAAGCGTTAAGGAGTGGCACTATTGCAGTTTCGTAGCCGTTGCCACCTTTTATGGTTGTAATGCCAGCTAAATTATATTTACCTGAGCAAAGAAGCATAAATAAAAGATTATTAAAAGGACTAAGTGTAGCACTTATTGCCCTTGAAAAACTCTTTTTATCATTTACACCCCATTTAACATCTGTTAAATCAACAGACTGAAATGAACCAGCATTAATAAGTGCTTTTTGCACATCAGGATAATTTTTCAATCCCTTTGCAACACCACTTACAGTTACGTCAATGCCAATAGTTTTTAAGTCGCTTGCCGTTTCTTCCATAGAAGAATAAATTGAAATAAGTAATTCTGAAACAACCTCATCACTATAAATCATTGGTTCTATTAAAGTTTTCATATCTGTTTCAAGATAATTCTTCAAGATATATGAAACAAGCTGTTCAGTTCCTGTAACGGCGTTCTGCGCTTGCTTTTCTGTTACACCATCAGGGTAGCCAGAACCAGCAAACGCTACGATATTTATACTACTTGCAGAAAAAGCAAGTAATAAAGCCAATATTAAGCATATAAACTTTTTCAATTTCATAGTTATCACACTTTTTCTATCAATCATAATAGACATAGTTTTTTCATAATAATATATCGATTATATTATACAATTATAACAACAGTAAAATGTTAAAAAAATGTTAAATTTAGGTGTCTTTATGAAAAAAATTATAATTTTTCCACTTCTTTCAATCTTTTTATTAAGCGGATGCTCAATTATTAAAAACGGAAGCGATTTATCAGGCTTCATTTTCAGAATGAATGAGAAAAATGAAAGTTATACGCTTACTGAAAATGGCTTTTTATACAATAGTGAAAACAATGAATTTTATAAGTATTTCATTATTGATGAGCACGAGTTATTATTATCATTCAAATCAGACGAAAAAGGCAGACTTACAGAAATGAATATTACTACCGCCTGCTTTTTTAACGAAAGTGATTTTTTATTATCATTCATTACAGATGCTATTTTATGTTTTACAAATGACCCAAAAATTACAGAGTCGCTTTTAAACGAAGCTGATTTTAATAACGCTATACTTACAGCAAAAAATGAAACCATAAAAGCAAAAAACGGCAACACCGAGTTGCTACTCGATGTTACCGAAATCGGCACTGTTATTACAGTTCACAAAGATATATAGTCGTTTAATTTTTCTAAAAGAAGATTCAATGCCTTTCCTCTGTGACTGAGTTTATCTTTTTCTTCTGCTGACATCTGGGCGAAACTTTTACCGTTAACCATAAAAAGTGGGTCGTAACCAAAACCACCCTCGCCTATTTCTTTATAGCCAATAGTACCCTCGCACTCGCCTCTTGCAGAAATTATATCACCATTAGGAAAAACACAGCAAACAACAGAAACAAATCGTGCTGTTCTCTCATTTTCAGGCACATCTGCCATAAGCTTTAAAAGTTTTTCATTATTTTTTTTATCATTGCCGTGCTCACCTGAAAAGCGTGCAGAATAAACACCCGGAGCACCAGCTAAATAATCTACCATAAGTCCTGAATCATCAGCCACACACGGGTAACCGCTTTCTTCACAACCTGCCTTTGCCTTAATGAGAGCATTCTCATAAAAGGTTTCACCATTTTCTTCAGGTTCTGTAAGTGTTAAACCTAATTCACTGTCTGTTTTAACGTCTATTCCTAAAGGCGAAAGAATTCTTAAAAGTTCATTTTTCTTCTTCGCATTATGAGTTGCGATTAAAAATGTTTTTGCCATTATTTAAAAAGCCTCCCGAAAAAGCCCTTTTTCTTTTTAGGCTCATCGTCAGAATCAGAAGTCACAGCCTCTTCAGCTTCAGCGTCTATTGCGTCAACTTCTTCTTGCATTTCTTCTATTTTTTCATCAATTTCTTCTACAACTTCATTTATTTCTTCTTTTACTTCTTCTTTGATTTCTTCAACAGTTTCTTTTACATCTTCTTTGAATTCTTCGATTTCTTCAGAAACGTCTTCCTTAATTTCATTAAATGCTTCAACAACCTCTTCAAAAATTTCTTTCAATTCGTTGCTTTCTTCATTTTCCGGAAGTTCTTCTCTGATTTCAGATAAATCAATTTCATCCTCTTTAAAATCTTCTGGTAATGCTTCAAAAAGACCCTCAGCAAATGCGTGTGGGTTGAATGGTTGTAAATCGTCAATACCTTCACCAACGCCAACAAATTTAACAGGAACCTTGAGGTCATTCTTTATAGAAAGAACTACACCGCCCCTTGCAGTACCATCAAGCTTTGTGAGAATAATGCCTGTAATTTCTGCAATTTTAGCGAATTCTCTTGCCTGATTTACTGCGTTCTGACCTGTTGTAGCATCAAGAACTAAAAGCACCTCGCGGTCAGAGTATGGAAGCTCTCTGTCAATAACTCTGTAAATTTTTGCAAGCTCATCCATAAGATTTTTCTTATTATGAAGACGACCTGCAGTATCACAGATAATAATATCGTTACCTCTTGCCTTTGCAGCAGAAATTGTGTCAAAAATTACAGCTGCTGGGTCTGCGCCTTCTTTGTGGCTTATTATATCAACGCCTGCACGTTCTGCCCATACAGTAAGCTGATCAATAGCAGCCGCACGGAATGTATCTGCCGCACCAAGAATAACACTTTTGCCCTCTGCTTTATACATAGCAGCCATTTTACCGATAGTTGTAGTTTTACCTACACCATTTACGCCGATAACAAGAATGATTGAAGGAATGGTAATAAGCCCCATATCTTCGCCACCCTCGAGCATTTCGGCAACGATTTCTTTAATTTCAGTCTTAACGTCATTAGGGTTTTTAAGACCTTTTTTTCTTACTCTTTCGTTGAGTCTTTTTGTGATTTCAGAAGCAGTAGTAACGCCAACGTCACCCATAACGAGTGCTTCTTCTAATTCATCAAAAAGTTCTTCATCTATTGAAGTGTAACTGTCAAGAACATTATCAATAGCACCTGACATATTATTTCTTGTTTTTCTTAAACCGAAGTTAATTTTCTTAAATACGCCCATAAGTACACTCTCACTTTTATTCTTCTAAACCAAGTTGTTTTGCCATTTCTGCAGTCTTTAATTCAAGAAGCTTTGAAACGCCCTTTTCCTGCATTGTAACACCATAAAGCATATCTGCTTCTTCCATTGTACCACGACGGTGAGTAATGAGAATGAACTGTGTATCATCAGTCATTCTTCTTACGTAAGAAGCATATTTTGCAACGTTTACGTCGTCAAGAGCAGCCTCAACCTCGTCAAAGATACAGAACGGACAAGGGTTAACCTTAAGAATTGCAAAAAGAAGTGCAATCGCAGAAAGACCCTTTTCACCACCTGAAAGGAGTGAAATATTCTGAACATTTTTGCCTGGTGGCTGAACCTTTATATCAATATCACATTCAAGAACATCAATCTCATCACTTAATACGAGTGAAGCTTTACCTCCACCGAAGAGCTCGGAGAATGTTTCACCAAAGTTAATATTGATTTTGTTAAACTGGGTTCTGAACTGTTCACCCATTTTGCCAGTGAGCTCCTGAATTAATTTAATAAGCTCTGCTTTTGATTTTTCAACATCGTTAACCTGAACGTGCATAAATTCATAACGTTCAGAAACCTCGCTGTATTCTTCAATAGCACTAAGATTAACTGAACCAAGACCTTTGATTTTTGCTTTGAGTTCATTAAGTCTTTTTCTTGCTTCGCCTACGTCTTCAATCTCAATATTTAACTCTTCAGCTTCACGACGGGTTAATTCATATTCCTCATAAAGTCTGTTAGAGATATTTTCAAGGTCTTGTGACATTGACTCTTTTCTTTCAGTAAGACGAGCAATTTCACCACTTAATTTTTCTCTTTCTTCTGTCTTTTCACGTTCAAGAATACGAAGTTCTGCACTTATCTTTTCAAATTCTTCACGTTGTTTTATGAGATTTTCAGTATCCGCCTTAGAAGTACCACTCTGACTTCTTAATTTTCCTGCATCTTCTCTTAAAACGTCAATAAGCTTTGTGAGTTCTTCGTTTTTCTTTTCAATTTCTTCAATCTCACTGTTAAGCTGTGAAAGACGGTCTTTGTGGCTTGTGCTTCTGCCAACGAGTCTTTCAATTTCTTCTTTCTTTGCTTCAATTTCTTTTTCATTTGTAGCAATAAGAAGATTTATTTCAGCTGCTTTCTTAGTAACTTCTTCACGTTTTGCTAAAAGATTCTCCCTGTCACCTGTAAGAACAGATAACTGATTTTCTACAGAAGAAAGTTCTTCCTGAAGCTTTGCAAGCTCAGTCTCTGCAGCTTTGGCATTTTCTTTAATATCCGTCTTTCTCTTTACGAGATTTTCTTTCTCTTCATCTGCTTCATTCTTAGCACCAAGAATTGCTTCTAACTGACCTTTTTTGAGTGCTAAAACGCCTTCCATTCTGATTTTTTCTTCACCAGTAAATGCAATTTCAGCTTTACAGCCCTCAAGCTCTGCCGAAAGTGATGAATAATTTTCTTGTTGCTCCAGAACGTCTTTTACAGCAATATCTAATTTTTCCTGTATATCGTTACATTCTTTATTAAGTTTTTCAATCTCATTTGCACGGCTTAAAATACCAGCATTCTGAAGACGAGCACCACCAGTCATTGAACCGCCAGCGTTAACAACCTGACCATCAAGTGTTACAACCTTGAATTTATAAGAATATTTCTTAGCAATTTCTACTGCTGAGTCAAGGTCTTCGCTTACAACAGTTCTGCCTAAAAGTGATGTAATTACGCCTTGGTATTTATTGTCATATTCAACTAATTCAGATGCTAAATTTATATAGCCATAGCAATCATCAAGACCTTTTTCCTGAAGAAGAGTACCCTTTACAGAAGTAAGTGGTAAGAAGGTTGCACGACCTGCTTTGCTTTCCTTTAAGAAATTAATAGCCTTTTTTGCATCATTTTCTGTTTCTGTAATAATATTCTGAATAGCAGCACCTAAAGCAGTTTCAACTGCTAATGCATACTTATCCTTAACAGAAATAATCTGAGAAACAGGAGCGTGAATACCCTTTAACACGTTGTGTTTTACTTCACGCATAACAGCCTTAACGCTACCCTGATAACCTTCCATATTCTTTTCTAAATCTGTGAGCATTGCTACTCTTGAATTTTTGATATGAAGGTCATTTCTTAAAGAGTTTTCTTTCTCTTTTAAAGAGTTCAACTTCTCAAGACGTTTTTCTGCTAAAAGCTCAATACCTGAAAGAGAATTGCTTAAATCATTATTTTTTTCAGTTACCTTGTCTAATTCTTCCTGTGCTTCATTTTTAGCCTTTTCTAATTCATCTAAAATCGGCTTTCTTTGTGCTTCTGCTTCATCAATAGCCTTAATTCTGTTGTCGATTTCTTCAATAGAAGATGTAGCAGTTGACACTAAAACACGCTTATCTGCAATAGAAAGAGAAAGGGCTGACATTTTTTCAGAAAGTTCTACACTCTCTGCTGCACTTTCTGTATTCTTGTTAGTAATAATCTCAATCTCATTTGAAAATTCCTGAAGTTCTTCTTTTTTTGCTTTAATAGCAGATTCTAAAAGCTTGATTGCTATATTAGTTGATGCAATCTGCTCATTGATTTCTGCTTCAGTTTCATTTTCATTTTCTTTGTCACGTTCAATTCTTTCAATAGCTTCTTTGTTATGTAAAATACTGTTTTCGTGAACAAGAGCCTGACTTTCAATTAAAGCAGCCTGTTCTTCAAGCTGTGAAGATGCTCTGTGAATTTCATCAACTTCAATTGTAATTCTCTGTGTTTCATAAATTGCATTGTCAATTTTCTTTGCAGCATCCTCTAAAACACGGCAAACGTCAGTGTATTGTGACTCGGCTATAGTTATTTTCTTTTCCTGCTCACGAAGAGTACTCTTGGTTCTTTCTAATGTATGAAGGCAAAGACCTATATCAAGTGTTTTCTTTTCTGCTGAATACTCAAGGAATTTTTCTGCCTTTTCTTTCTGAGCCTTTAAAGGACCAACACGTGTTTCAAGCTCTGTTAAAATATCACGAAGTCTTAAAAGATTTTCTTCTGCCTGGTCAAGACGGCGCATTGCATCAGCACGGCGATATCTGTAATGTGAAATACCTGCTGCTTCTTCAAGCATATCTCTGCGCTCTTCGCTTTTACCCGAAATAAGAGTTTCAATCTTACCCTGGCTGACCATAGAATAACCATCTCTACCAAGACCAGTATCCATAAATAATTCGTGGATATCCTTAAGTCTTGATGGCTGACCATTTATTTTATATTCGCTTTCACCTGAACGATAATATCTTCTTGTAACGCTTACTTCGTCATTATCGTTATTAAGTGCTCTGTCAGTATTATCTAATTTAAGAGTAACTTCTGCAAAGCCAACTGCACGACGAGCATCAGTACCACTAAAAATAACGTCTTCCATTTTTGAACCACGAAGATTTTTAGTGCTCTGCTCACCTAAAACCCAACGCATAGCGTCAGAAATATTACTCTTACCACTACCGTTAGGACCTACAACTGCCGTTATACCTTTTCCGAATTCAAGTAAAGTCTTGTCTGGAAAGGATTTGAAGCCTTGCAATTCAATTGCTTTCAAATACATTTTGTATTCTCCATTTCAATTTCGTACTTTTCTAATTCATTTTTGCCTTTTATAGTAACTTTAAAGCCGTCACGTAAAAGACTTTCTTTATTTTTACCTTTTTGACCTGTTGCTTTTGAAATTTCTTTCTCGTTAACATATATTGTAACATTTTTGGTTTCACAATTGTTTTCATTTTTGTAAATTTCAAAAAGCGTTTTTCTTATTTTCTTTAAGTATATTTCACTTTCGCAAAGTTCCCCGAATGCCGGATGGTACGGACCACTTAAATAACCATCATCAACATTACCACCCGAATGAAGACCCAAGCGAATAACTTTTATTTTGTTTTCATAGAACATTTCTAAAAGTTCTGCACAAAGTGAAACCGTTTCTTCTAACGTTTCTGAAACGTATTCATTTTGTTTTAAAAGCTCTGAAAGGTGAGTATTTTCTAAAACTATTGTCGGATAAATCCTCACAGTATCAGGCTTTAAAGCAATAATACTTTTTGCAGTTTCTATATCAATTTCTCTTGTGCTTTTATAAAGCCCAGTCATCATCTGTAGACCTAAAGAGAAGCCATTTTTTTTTATAAGTAACGAGGCGTTTATAACATCGCTTACTGTATGACCACGCCTGTTATAAATTAGCACATCGTCATTCATACTCTGTGCACCTAATTCTATTGCCGTAACGCCGTATTTTTTAAGAAGCGTTAAAACCTCTTCATTAATAGCGTCAGGTCTTGTAGAAATTCTTATACCACTGAAAATGCCATTTTCAATGAATGGCTTTGCTTCTTCTAAAAGAGCAATCATATAGTTTCTGTCAATAGCAGTAAAGCTTCCACCAAAAAAAGCTATTTCAGTATTTTCACTTTTCAAGCCATCATTTTTTGCTTTTTCAAGTGTGCTTCTTACTTCCTCAGTAGTCAATTCCTTTACTTTACCAGAAATTGTTTTCTGATTACAGAAGGAGCATTGATTAGGGCAACCAGCGTGTGGTACAAAAAGCGAAATATTAGCGTGCTTCATTGTAAATTTTCTCAAGAGCACTTCCGGCAGCATTCTGCTCTGCTTCTTTTTTACTTTTGCCTTTACCCTCACCAATTACTTCACCATTAAGACTAACTTTAAAAATGAAGGTTTTGTCGTGGTCAGGACCTTCTTCGCCTACTTCTTCGTAAGTTAAAGTGTTACCTTTAACCTTCTGAATTTCTTCTTGTAAAAGAGATTTATTATCTTTGAAACTTGCTTCTCTTTTTATTGCATCTTTTATAAATCTTAAAATATATGGTTTTACCGCATCCATTCCGCCATCGAGATAAATAGCAGCAACTACGGCTTCAAAAGCATCAGACACAACTGATGGGCGATTTCTGCCACCTGTGCTGTCTTCACCACGACCTAAAAGAATGTATTTGCCTAAATCTATCTGCTCAGAAAATTTAAAAAGTGATTTTTCACACACTACCGCCGCACGAAGCTTTGTCATTTCACCTTCAGGACGGTTTTTATATTCAGTGAAAAGATATTCAGCCGTAACAAAGCCTAAAACTGAATCGCCCAAGAATTCGAAACGCTCGTTATTCTTTTTTAATTTATTTTCGTTAGCGTAAGATGAATGTGTAAGTGCTAATTCTAAAAGAGTTTTATCTTTAAAAGAATAACCTATTTTTTCTTCAAATTCTAAGAAATTCATTCTTTTCACCTCAAGTCAAGTGTATCAAAATAATCTAAACTACGTTTTGCAAGTGCCTCGTAGCGTTCTTTTTTATCTCTTATTTTTTCTTCCAATGGAGTTACTATACCAAACGCCGCACCCATTGGCTGAAAGTTTTTAACTGTTTCGTCGGAAATATAGTTGGTCAATGCACCAAGCATTGTAATTTTAGGAAGAACAAGTTTTTCTTTACCCAATATTTTTTGTGCAAGGTTAAAACCAGCTAAAATTCCGGATGCCGCCGATTCCATATAACCTTCAACGCCAGAAATCTGCCCCGCAAAATATATTCTTTTTTCTTTCTTCAAACTAAAATCGTTATCTAAAAGCTGTGGAGAGTTTATAAAAGTGTTTCTGTGCATTACGCCGTAGCGTACAAATTCTGCATTTTTAAGTGCTGGAAACATTGAAAAAACTCGTTTTTGCTCTGGGAATTTAAGATTTGTCTGAAAGCCTACTAAGTTATACATAGTGCCATCAACATTTTCTTTTCTTAACTGAAGATTTGCCCACGGACGATGACCTGTTTTTGGATTAACCAAGCCCACTGGTTTTAAAGGACCATATCGCATAGTATCCTTGCCACGAGAAGCTAAAACTTCAATTGGCATACATCCTTCATAAACATCCTTTTTCTTATCGAATGAGTGAAGCTCTGCACTCTCGGCATTTATAATTGCCTCATAAAAAGCTTCATACTCTTCTTTATTCATAGGACAGTTTATATAGTCAGTTTCGCCACCACGGTCATAACGTGACTGAGTGAAGGCGTTTTCCATATCAATACTATCAGCAGTAACAATAGGTGCCGCAGCATCATAAAAAGAAAGAAAGTCTTTACCTAAAAGCTTACCTATTTCTTTCGCCAAATCATCACTCACCAAAGGACCTGCCGCTATAATTACATATCCATCTGGAATTTTTGTAACTTCTTCTCTTTTGACAGTTATATTTTCGTTATTCAGAATATTTTCTGTTATAAGTGAAGAAAACACGTCTCTGTCAACGGCAAGAGCACCGCCAGCCGGAACCTTTGCTTTATCTGCTGCCTCAAGGCACACAGAACCGAAACGGCGCATTTCCTCTTTTAAAAGACCAGCCGCAGAACCAACTCTTTCAGCCTTTAATGAATTGGAGCAAACAAGCTCAGCGAAATTTTCACTTTTATGGGCAGGAGAATATTTTTGTGGCTTCATTTCATAAAGCGTTACCTTTATTCCCCTTTTTGCTAATTGGTTTGCCGCTTCAACACCAGCAAGTCCACCACCGATAACTGTTACTTTTTTATCACTCATCGCTGTCTTCCTGTGATTTCTTTGCATTTTTTCTTGGTGCTTTAAAGGAATGACCACATTCCTCATTAGAGCAAGTGATTATGCCACCCTTACCCTTAAAGAGTGATTTGCCACATTTAGGGCAATTTTCACCTGTTGGCTTATCCCAAGTCATAAAGTTACATTCAGGATAATTACTGCAACCAAAGAACTGATAACCTTTTTTAGATTTTTTACCAATAACGTTACCGCCACAACGTGGACAAGTAGCAGTTGTTTCTTCAACGAGTGGCTTTGTTGTTTTACACTCTGGGTAACCAGGGCAAGCAAGGAACTTACCAAAGCGACCGCTTTTAACAACCATATTTCTACCACATTTTTCACATTTTATATCGGTAATATCTTCCTGTAACTGAATTTTCTGACCTTGCATTTCATCCTTTGCTTTACCTAATGTTTCTTCAAGGTCATCGTAGAATTCACGAAGCATTTCTACGTAGTTACATTCGCCATTATCTATTTCGTCAAGCTTTGCTTCCATTGAAGCAGTGAATTTAGTATTAACAAATTTAGGGAAGCGTTCCTTTAATAAATCGGTAGTAACCTTACCTAATTCTGTGTTTTTAAGAACCTTACCTTCACGCTTTATATATTCACGTTTGATTATTGTGCTTACAATAGAAGCGTAGGTACTTGGTCTACCAACACCAGTTTCTTCAAGAGTTTTAATAAGTGGGGCTTCTGTAAAGTGTGCTGGTGGTTGAGTAAAGTGCTGATTACCTTTAAGGTCTTTGAGTTTAGGAGTGTCACCAACCTTAATTTCAGGAAGAACGTTTTCTTTTTCTTCATCGTCTGTTGATTCTTCATAAAGAACTGTGAAACCATCAAATTTAACAGAATAACCACTTGCAGAGAACATACAGAATTCATCTGGAGTTTCTTTTTTGCTACCCTTAATCTCGATTTTAACTGTTGCTTGTTCACAAGCAGCCATTAAGCTTGCTACATATCTGCACCAGATTAAGTTATATAATTTATATTGGTCATTTGTAAGACTACTCTTTACTTTTGCAGGAGTTAAAGTAACATTTGCCGGACGAATTGCTTCGTGACCATCCTGTGCGCCTGCACGTGTTTTAAAATATCTTGGTTTTTCAGGAAGATATTTATCACCGAAAGCTGACTTTACAAACTCTGTGTGAGCAGCTCTTGCTTCTTCTGAAATACGAAGTGAGTCAGTTCTCATATAAGTGATAAGACCTGTTGTGCCAAGACCTTGCACCTCAACACCTTCGTAAAGTTCCTGAGCAATTTTCATTGTTTTCTGAGCCTGGAAGTTTAACTTTCTTGAAGCTTCCTGTTGCATTGAAGAAGTTATAAATGGTGGTGCAGGTTGTTTCTTTCTTGTACCCTTTTTAACTGATTCTGCAACAAAATCAGCACCATCTAAACGTAACAAATATTTATCTGCTTCTTCTTTATTTTTGATTTCAACCTTACCATTTTCGTCTGAAGTAAGGGCAGCAGAGAAGGTTTTTCTGTCTGCTATGAATTTCGCATCTATTGACCAGTATTCTTCAGGATTGAATCTTGCAATTTCTTCTTCTCTGTCAACAATAAGACGAACTGCAACACTCTGCACACGACCAGCAGAAAGACCACGTCTTATTTTCTGGCTGATAAATGGACTGAGTCTGTAGCCTACTAATCTGTCTAATATTCTTCGTGCTTGCTGAGCATCAACAAGACCCATATCAACTGTTTCAGGATTTGAAATACCTCTTTTAACACTTGTTTCGTTAATCTCGTTGAACTTAACTCTGTTTTTCTCGTTTAAATCAAGACCTAAAATTGTAGCAAGATGCCACGAAATTGCTTCTCCTTCACGGTCAGGGTCAGTTGCGAGATAAACTTTTTCGCTTTTTTCAACCTGAGCTTTTAATTCCTTCACAAGTTTTTCTTTATTCTTAATAATAGCATATTTAGGTGCAAAATCATTTTTTACGTCAACGCTTAATTTTGCTGCTGGTAAATCTCTTACGTGACCCATTGAAGCAGTAACCTCAAAGTCTTTACCTAAATATTTTTTTATTGTTTTAGCCTTTGCAGGCGACTCAACTATAACAAGCTTGGACATTTATTTCTATCCTTTCAAACTTTATATTTTTTGCCTTCTACACCTTCTACCTCACCCATTAATTCGAGCTCAGTAAGTGCTGAAAGCACATCACTCATTTTTAAAGCGGTCTGCCTTAATATATCATCAACGTGAGTAGGCTCACCACTTAAAACAGAATAGACTTTTTTAGCTTCATCTGAGAAGCTATTGTCTAATTCTTTTTTCTTTTCTTTTTTTACTTCTTCTTTTACCAGTTTTTTCTCCATTACTGGTTGCTTTGTTACGGCAGTTTCTTTTTTACCTTTTCTGTACTCAACATAAGGAATCTGAGAAAGCGAAGTTTCTGCCTTACTAAAGTCTATTAAATCTCCGTAAAGATATTCATATTCTGAAAGAATATCCATAGCAGAAAAAACAGGCTTTGCACCATTTTTTATTAAATGATTTGCTCCGTCAAATGAAGAACGGACTATGTCCCCTGGCACTGCAAAAACGTCTTTGCCTTGCTCTAAAGCAAAATTTGCAGTAATAAGCGAACCACTTTTTATACCAGCTTCAATAACTAAAGTACCTAAAGTAATCCCTGAAATAAGACGATTTCTTATAGGGAAAGTCGTTCTCGAAGCAGGTGTAAAAGGTGCAAACTCAGAAACAACGGCACCATATTTTGTAATAGCACGTCTTAAAGAGGCGTTTTCTTTTAAGTAATCAAAAGAAAGACCACAACCCAAAAATGCAACCGTTCTGCCTTTAGCGAGCATTGCACCAGCGTGGGCTTCACTATCAATTCCCAACGCACCGCCACTTACAATAGTAGCACCCGAAGAAGCTAATGCAAAAGAAAGCTTCTGAGCAGTTTCTATTCCGTAGTTACTTGCATTTCTTGTTCCGACTACACCAATAGAAACAGTATCCTTTAAAACAGATGTATCGCCCAATGCATAAAGAGCTAACGGCACATCACGAAGCTGCTTAAGACGTTCAGGGTAATTAACATTATCTGGTGTGATAATCGAATACCCTTTTGCTTTACACTCACGGAAAATTCCACCTGTTTCAGATGGACTTATACTTTTTAATGCATTTATTTTCTTATCTGTAAGAAGTCCGGATAATCGCCATTCATTAGACCCCGCATTATACATTTTTTCAGGGTCGCCAAAGTAAGCTATTAATTCATCAGTTTTAGCACCTGCACCCAAAGCACATTGAAGCCAAAGCCAATATTCAGTAGGACAAATACTCATTATCTCATCATTTCCCACATAATTATCGTTGCGGCCGCCGCTGCATTCAAAGACTCTGCGTAACCGTTCATCGGAATAGTAACAAGCTGTGAAACCTCTTTAACCTCATCACTTATACCATTACCCTCATTACCAATAACACATACCATTCCCTGTGATTTATTGATATCAGTAATTTTCTCAGCATTTGCATCTGGCACTGAGCCGTAGACAATCATATTATTCTCTTTAAGTTCTTCTAAAAGTGATATTAAATCCTCAGTCACGAGAACGTCTAATCTGAAAAGCGCGCCCATAGCTGCACGAAGCACTTTCGGATTATAAACATCACAACCGCCTTTTATAATAATGCCATTAAGACCAACTGCTTCTGCAGTTCTGCAAATAGCACCAAAATTGGAAGGATTAGAAATCTCTTCCAATGCAACATATTTGCCATAGTATTTTATTTTACTTATATTTGCAAATTTGTCAAGCATTGTAACTACCGCAAAAACGCCCTGTGTACTTTTTGTATCGGCTAATTTTTCTGCAACTTCTTCCGTTACAACAAATGATTTCTGTGCACTCTTTATTGCCTCATTTATATAATCCCAATACTTTTCTTTTGCTTCTTCTGTAACAAAAAGCATTCTTATTTCTACACCACTTAAGAAAGCATCTTTTAAAAGTCGAGGGCTTTCAATAAAAAAGGCATTTTCTTTTTTTCTAAAAGATGATGAGTCCCTTAATTTCGCGGCATATTTAATTTTTTCGTTAGTTTTTGATGATATAAATTCCATTATTCTTTACCACTTTTTTGAATACAAAATTTATTTTATAGCCACTTATGAAATAAATTTTACACTCAAAATTTACAATTTTCGACTAAAAATTACTACCCTTAATAAACGCCTAACGCTCGGTCAGAAACCTGACCGAGCGTATAGATTAACTTATTAAAGAGCTGCTTTTGCTTTTTCAACAAGTGCTGCGAAGCCCTGAGGGTCAGCAATAGCAATTTCTGAAAGCATTTTTCTGTTAAGGTCAATGTTTGCTTTCTTAAGACCGTTAATGAATGTTGAGTAGTTGATACCATTCATTTTGCAAGCTGCAGAAATTCTTGCAATCCAAAGACGACGAAAATCTCTTTTCTTTTGCTTTCTGCCGATATAAGCGTAGTTACCGCTTTTCATAACAGCTTGTTTCGCTGTTTTAAATAATTTGCTCTTTGAGCCATAGTAGCCTTTAGCTAATCTAAGAACTTTATTTCTTCTTTTGCGAGTCATTGTCGCACCTTTAATACGAGCCATTTAAATTTACCTCCGTTCTAATCTAATTTGTAAGGAATAAGACGCTTGATTTGCTTTGTATTTGTAGCGTCTGCAACTGCTGTCTGACGAAGACCTCTTTTACGTTTTGTAGTCTTCTTTGTAAGAATGTGAGACTTATTTGCATGACCACGTACAGGTTTACCGTTTTTTGAAAGTTTGAAACGCTTTTTAGCGCCTGAATGTGTTTTAAGCTTTGGCATAATTTTTCCTCCTTAATAATGCAATCATTTAGTTGTCTTGGGTACAAGGAACATAAGCATTGAACGACCTTCAAGCTTTGCAGGTTTTTCAACTGTGCCAACTTCTGCACAAGCCTCTGCAAATCTGTCCATA
>JAZNUL010000072.1:0-9191 GCA_045592285.1 Acutalibacteraceae bacterium | reverse complement strand
ATTATGTGAATTGCAAATCGCCTCTGCCTGTTGTAAAAAGGCAGAGGCTTTAGGTATGCTTATTTTTAGCAGAAGTTTCTCTCTTTCAGAAATGACTTTTATGACTGAGCTTAACTGTGTGGCTCTCCACTACTGCAATTTAATAGAAGAGTTAACTGGTGTAAAACCTGTTATTTCTTACTCAAAAGCAGGTAACCACAAAGTGCGAATTGACACTAAGGAAGACCGTCAAAAAATTCTCGACTTTTTCGGGTATACTGGTAAAGAAATTTCACTTTCTATTAACTTTGCAAATTTTGAAAATACTGATGAAGAAGAAAACTGTTGTTACTCTGCATTCGTTCGTGGTGCATTTTTGATTTGTGGTAATATTACAAACCCAGAAAAGGAATACCACCTTGAATTCAATATTTCGAGAATAAAACTCGCTTCAGAATTCTTATCAGTTCTCAACGAGATTAATCTCAATATGAAAACACTTACACGAAACAGCACTCAGCTCATTTATTGTAAAGAATCTGAAACTATTGAAGATTGTCTTGGTAAAATAGGTGCAACAAAATCTTTCTTCTTTCTTATGGAAACAAAAGCTTTAAAGCAAGTAAAAAATAAAATTAATCGTCGCACAAATTTTGAAGCAGCAAATTTAAGCCGTACTATTGAAGCTGGTATGGCTCAAATAGAATTAATTGAGCATATTTTAAGCAAAATCAAATTAACTGATATGACAGAAGATTTAGCAGAGCTTTGCACTTTAAGACTCGAAAACCCCGAAGCATCTATTGATGAGCTCGGCAAAATGATGTCTACTCCCCTTTCACGCTCTGCTGTAAGTAGACGACTGAAAAAACTAAAAGATATAAAAGAGGAAATTGACAAGCGATGAAAGAGTTCACAATTAAAAAGAATGATGCGGGTCAAAGACTCGATAAATATCTTACAAAATCATTCCCACTTTTACCACAATCACTTATGTATAAATACATAAGAAACAAACGAATTAAAGTAAATGGTAAACGTGGTGAAATAAGCTATAAACTGCAGGAAAATGACGTTATAAGTCTTTATATAAACGACGAGTTTTTTGGTTCAAAAGAGCCAAAATATGACTTTTTAAGTGCTGGTAAATCACTTAAAATTGTGTATGAAGACGAAAATATTTTACTTTGTGACAAACCACAAGGGCTTCTTTCTCACCCAAATGAGGGTGAATATAACGATACTGCTATTTCAAGAATTAAAAGATATCTTTACGAAAAAAAAGAGTATTTGCCAGACAGTGAAATGAGCTTTACCCCTGCGCTTGTTAACAGAATTGACAGAAACACAGCAGGCATTATAATTGCCGCAAAAAATGCAGAGTCTCTAAGAATTCTCAACGAGAAATTAAAACAACGTGAGCTTCACAAGTTGTATCTTTGTGTGGTTATTGGCACACCAAAACAAAAAGAAGGTATTTTAAAAGATTATCTTCAGAAGAATGAAAAGCAAAACAAAGTTTATATTTCAGATAAAAAACAAGCAGACAGTAAAGAAATTGCAACTAAATATAAAGTACTCTCTTCTAAAAATGGTCTTTCACTTGTTGAAATTGAATTGCTCACAGGCAGAACTCACCAGATAAGGGCACATATGAGTTCTTTGGGTCATCCACTTTTAGGTGATGGTAAATATGGAACAAATGAGCAAAACAAAAAGTTCGGTGGCTACAAAAAACAATTCTTGTGTTCATACAAGTTAGTTTTCGATTTCACCACCGATGCTGGCATATTAAATTACTTAAACCATAAAGAATTCCAGGTCGAAGACGTCTGGTTTAAAGAGGCGTTTCTGAATGGTGAGTTATAAAAAAGCTTGTAGCAAATTGCTACAAGCTTTTTTCATTTATCCATCTATTGTAAAATAGTCCAAATCTTCAAAAACATTTACAAACTCGAAAGAGAAAATATGCTCATCATCAAGTGTCTGATTGCAATAAGTACATACTCCTGTTTTAGGAATTCTGTCATTACCTGCCAATAATCTGATTTCAGGTTTATTTAATGATGATTTCAACTGCTCTGTTGTTATGCCACCAAACTCACCATCTTCTCCAAATACTTCATCCCCTAATATATACGCTATTATATCAGGTAAACAAGATTCGTATTTTTCTGCAACAGTTTTTCCGTATTCAACCATATCATCCGTACAACTATTTATTGTAACGTTAATACCTGCAATTTCTGCAACATATTCACCACTATCTTCATCAAGTTTGAATAAAGCTGCAGAATTTGTTTTAATTTCTTTTTCAGTTACTTTTTCATTTTTATCCTTTTTCCAAAATAAAAAACTCATAATATCTCTCCTCATATTAACAAAAAGGACCATTAAACAAATTAAATGGTCCTTTTGCTTGTTTATTCTTTATTTGCCATTTCTTCTTTTATCTTCTTAGCCTTCTCAAGAAGTTCTCTTTCTGCAATCTTTTCTTTGATTTCTTGTTCTTGTTTAACCTGTTTCTTCTGATATTTGAAGTACCAGATAACACCAATAACAATAAAGATAGCAACAACAGCTATAATGAATACTGCTGAACTTTCTGTAACGTTGATAGTAACTAAATCATAATTGAAATAGTAACAACCATCAAATACGTTTTCAGGGTATTCTGTAAGGTTACTGTTAACTATGAATTCACGAAGTTCGTTACAAGAAGCGAATGCATAGTCACCAACTTTTCTTGCACCCTCAGGAAGAGTTACAGAAATAATTGTATCACAATCGAAGAAGCTTTCTGTACCAATTCTCTCAATGTTATTTGAGAATGTAACTTCTGTGAGTTTATCACAGTTATAGAATGCTCTGTCTGCAATATTCTTAATATCTTCTGCTACTGCATAACCACCCTGTTTACCTGCTGGGTATAATGCAAGTGTATCGAAAACATTGTCTTCGTTAGTAGAAATTACAACGCCTTCTACTGACTTAAACTTCACGTTACCTTCTGTAACGTTGATTGCTTCGAGTGAAGTACAACCATAGAAGCTCATTGGATCAAGCTCTGTGAGTGTGTTAGGAAGCTCAATAACAACAAGATTTTCGCAACCCTTGAATGCAAACTTACCAATTGTTTCTACTGAACCTAAACCTACTTTTGCAAGTGATGAACAGTTAAGGAAAGCATCAACAGGAATGTTTTTAAGTGTTAATGGAAGTGTAATTGAAGCAAGTGCTGAACAATTTTTGAAAGCTGCCTTACCCATCACTTCAAGATTTTTTGAAAGTGAAACTTTCTTAAGTGAAGCTGCATTCTCGAATACATTATTACCAATTACTGTTACGCTTGCAGGAATAGTAATTTTTGTAATAGCTGAATTCATAAATGCCTTATCACCAATAGTCTTAACTGATTTTGGAATAGTTACAGATTTAACTGTTTGGTTACTTACAGCACCTTCTGAAATAGCTAATGTGCCATCAGCAATTTTCACTTCAGGAGCATTTCCTGTTACTTTATAAAGAACTTTACCAGCATAAATAGCACCAGCCTTCTGAGCTTTGTACCATTCAGTTGTATCAAGTGCAAAATCTTCAATTGTTACAAGTGAGTCAGGGAAATTGATTGTTGCGATTTTTTTAGCCAAATCAAATGCATTTGCATTGATTGTTTCTGTACCATCAGCAATTTTTAATGTTCTGATTGTATTATTTGCCACTGCTACAAGTGTCTTGCCATCTGCTGAATAGATAGCACCAGCCTGAACCTTGTAGTTTGTATTGTCATTTGAAAGAGCAATCTTTTTAAGTGCTTTACAGCCTGTGAATGCTGTAATATCAAAACTATTTACTCTTGCTGGGAGATTAATCTTAGCAAGTGCTACACAGTTTGCAAAAGCACCTGTACCGATTGACTCGAGTTTTTCGCCTAAAATTACTTCTTTAAGTGCACGGTTATCGCTGAATGCTTCTGAACCGATTCTTACAACACCGTTACCAACGTTAAGTGTAACAAGACCTGAGTTTTTGAATGCTGCAGTTGCAATATCACGAAGTGCATCAGGAAGACTGATTTCTGTTAAAGACTTTGTGCCTTCAAATGCAGATTTAGAAATTTTTGTAACTGCTGAACCAATTTCAACAGATTTAAGATTTGTTGCATTTTTAAAAGTTTCTGAATTGATTACTGTTACTGCCTCTGGAAGAGAAATACTTGTAATCATTGAGCCTTCAAATGCATTATTTCTGATTGTATTAAGAGCAGAATCTTTTGAGATTGTTATTTCTTTAAGTGAAGCATTTTTAAATGCACCTTCTCTGATTTCTTCTACAGAATCAGGGAGTGTAAATGCACCTTGTTTTGCTGCTGGGTACATAACAAGAGAAGAACCCTTCTTATTATAAAGAACGCCATCAACAGTTGAATATTCTTTATTTTTTTCAGTAACAACGATTGATTCTAAAGCCTTATTATTAAGGAAGGCATCTTTACCAATTGAGTTTACGTTTTTACCAAATTCAATTGTTTTAACAGCTGTACCCTCAAATGAACGCTCACCAATGTCGCTGAGTGTTTCGTGAAGTGCTACACTCTGGAGTGAAGTACAACCTGAGAAGCTTTCATAACCGATTGTTGAGATTGTACATTCAGAAAAGTCTGCCGCTTTAAGTGAAGAACAACCTTTGAATGCACCAGCGCGAATAATTGAAACTGCTGTATCGCAAGTCATTGTTTCAAGGTTAACGCAATTCTGGAATGCATAAAGACCAATTTCTTCAACGTCTGGTCCGAATGTAACTGTCTTAATTTGTTCACAACCTAAGAAAGCGTATGCTTCAACTATTGAAACGCCTTCTGGAATTACAAGATTTGTAATATCACCTTTGTAACCATAGCAAATTCTACCGAATGCCAAAGCACCATCTGGTTGTGCGTTTTCCCAACCTGAACCCTCTAAAGCATCAAGAGCAACGCTCTTTAAGTTTTTATGTGGTTCAAAATCAACAAGTGCTGTACAACCATAGAAAGCACGTGCTGGAATATTAACTACTGTATCAGGAACAGAGATTTCTTCTAATGATGTACAACCTTCAAAAATTGACTCACCAAATGACGTAACAGATTTGAGTCCGCCAACTGATTTAAGAGAAGTACAATTCATAAATGCTCTGTCACCGATTTTAGTAACGTTAGAGTTCATTTTCACTTCAACAACTACTGTGTTATTAAGGAAAGCTTCATCAGCAACTTCAATAACTTTAAGATTGTTAATTGAAGATGGAATTTTAATTTCTGACTCTGTACCGGTGTAGCCTACTAAAATAGCGGCTGAACCATCAGAAGTTCTTACGTACTCAAAGCCATCGTCTGTTGTTTTTTTGTTGAGTGTAATTTCTTCCTTTGTAAATTCAATCTCTTCACCATCTTCGGCAAAGGCAACGATAGGAGCGACTGACATTAAAGCGAATACTAAAACAAACGCTAAAATGACGCTCAAAGGTTTTTTCAATGCTGTCATAAAACACGCATCCCTTCACTAAAAATTCTGCATAATACAAACTATAATTATATTAGTTTACATACCACAATATTATACAATAACCCCGTTCAGTTGTCAAGCAATCAAGCCACAACCGAACGGGGTTTAAGGGTTTAAAATTCACCAAATTTTTACTTTGTTTTATGTGTAAGTTACACAGTGTCTAATTTTATTTTTCTACTGCTCTTACTGTATTTTCAAGAAGCATTGTTATTGTCATTGGTCCTACGCCACCAGGAACAGGCGTAATATAAGACGCTTTTTTCTCTACGTTATTAAAATCAACGTCACCACAGAGCTTTCCATCTTCATCTCTGTTCATACCAACGTCAATTACAACAGCACCTTGTTTTACCATATCTTCTGTTACAAATCTCGTTTTACCAACTGCTGCAACAAGAATATCTGCTGAAAGTGTTTCTTCTTTTAAATTCTCTGTTCTTGAATGACAGATTTCAACTGTACCATTTTCTTTTAAAAGAAGCATTGCCATTGGCTTACCAACAATATTACTTCTGCCAATAACAACACACTTCTTACCAGAAACAGAAATGTTATAGAACTTAAGCATTTCCATAATCCCTGCTGGTGTGCAAGGTAAAAATGTGTAGTCACCAATCATAATATGACCCACATTCTGTGGATGGAAAGCATCAACATCCTTTTCTGGTGAAATGGTGTTAATAACTGCATCTTCGTTAATATGTTTTGGTAAAGGCAACTGACATAAAATACCATTTACTCTGTCATCATTGTTAAGTTTTTTAACAAGCTCTTTGAGTTCTTCTTCGGTTGTGCTTTCAGGTAAAGCATATTCAAATGAATCAATACCAACTTCCAAGCAACCTTTTTTCTTGTTATTAACATAAACACGTGAAGCAGGGTTTTCACCAACAATTATAACAGCAAGACCAACTGATTTACCTTCTGCTTTTAATTCTTCAACACGTTTTTTAATTTGATTTCTTTTTTCTTTTGCTACTTCTTTACCATCAATAATTACAGCCATTATTCTTCGTCCTTTTTACTATCGTTTGCAAAATCTTCGTTTTCTTTTTCTTCTAATACAGGCTTATTTTTCTTTGATTTTTTCACTTGTTTTTCATCTGCTGGAAAATAATCAATACCTTCAATTAAAACAGGCTTTTTTCTTAAACTTAAAAGCTTAACTACAAGTATAACAACACAAACTACAACAATAGCAATTGATAAAACCTGTGATACTCTTAAATCTGTATTACCTATATAAAGACTATCTGTTCTGAGTCCCTCTACAACAGTTCTCTCGAGACCATACCATATACCATAGCAAAGGAAGGTCTGACCGCTGAACTTTCTGAATTTACGAGTGATTACATAAAGCACAAGCACGCCTAACATACACCACGCAAATTCATAAAAGAACGTAGGGTGAACAAAAAGATTGTTCTCTTCGATATATCTCGGTATATCAGAAACGCCCTCAAGTCCGTAAAGTTCTGGGTGTGCTTCTATGTACGAAATGACTTTATCACTCATCATTCCGTAATTACCTTTTGTAAATACGCCAAATGCTTCCTGATTAGCGTAGTTACCCCATCTGCCGATACCCTGTCCTATAAGAAGTGACATACCTGCACAATCAAGGAGATTTAAGAAATTAAGCTTTTCTAATTTACAAGTGATAAATGCAGCAATAATACCACCAATAATACCACCGTAAATAGCGAGTCCACCACGCCATATCTGGAAAATTTCATCAGGGTGAATACTGTAATAATCCCATTGGAATATTACATAATATGCTCTTGCACATACTATTCCGCCGAACATACCATAAATTAAAACATCGACCATTTTGCTTAAATCCATTTTCCAGGTATAAGCAATTCTACCGCCGAAAAGTGCCGCTAAAACAAGTCCGAAGGCAATAATCACACCGTACCATTTAATTGAATATAATTGACCGTTTATTGTAAATTCACAAAAGACTGATGAAACGTCAAAAATCTTTTCAATTCCACCAAAAGAAACCCTTGTGAAATCTGCAAACCATTCTACCATTTATTATATCTCCTTAGGATTAACAACAGAAAGAACTGCTTTTTCATTATCGAATGAATTTTTCAATAATTCATAGCAATAATCCGCTGTGATTTCTTGTAAAACTTTAAATTCTGAGAAAAGATTATCATTTTCAAAATGAGAAACAACAAGACCATTCGCAATAGTATCAACGTCTGTAAAGGCTCTTACAGTTTTACCATAATGCTTCTTTCTTACAATTTCAAATTCTTCGTCAGAAAAACCTTTTTCTTTGAATTCTGTGATTTTCTCGTGAATACGTAAAGAAACTTTTTTAGGATCAGAAGATTCACCAGAAAACATTGGCACTGCATAGCCGTGACCATTAAAATATTCTGTTGAGAAAGTATCATTTATAAGACCTTCGTCAAGAAGTTCTTTATATAAATCTGAGCTCTGACCTGCAATCATATCTAAAAGAAGGCCTTTACCTATAGTTTCTTTTATTGCTCTTTCTGGTGTAGCGTGATTTTCTTTGTAACCAAAACAGAACACAGGAGTTATAAGAGCGAGCTTCTCTTCAATATATTGCTGTACTATTTCTGCTGGTTCATCCTTAAATGCTCTTTCAACTGTAACTGGCTCATCAGTTGTGAGGAGTCTGTCTGCAATTTCAATAACTTCTTCCACTGTTACATTACCAGCAACTGCAAGTGCCATATTTGAAAGATTATAAAACGTATTATAACAAGAGAAAAGCATCTGGGCAGTAATTTCTGAAATAGACTGCTTTGTTCCAGCAATATCAATTTTAACAGGGTGATTGTGGAACATACCACCCAACATATTAAAAAGACAAACCCAGTCAGGCAAATCCTTATACATATCTATTTCCTGACCGATAATGCCCTGTTCTTTCTGCACTGTTTCTTCTGTGAAATATGGGTGTCTTACAAAATCAAGTAAGATTTCAAAATTCTCTTTAAAATGACCTGTGCAAGTAAAAAGGTAACAAGTTCTGTCAAAACTTGTGTAAGCATTCGCCGATGCACCAGTTTTTGCATATCTCTGGAAAGCATCAAGTTCTTCGCTTTCAAAAAGCTTATGCTCAAGAAAATGAGCAGTACCTTCTGGAATTTCAATAAAATCTTTTTTATCACTTCTTTTGAAGCGTGTATCAATAGAGCCGTATTTTGTCCCAAAAACAGCATAACTTTGAGCATAATCCTTTTTAGGATAAACAAAAATCTTAAGTCCTGACTTGTGATTTATTGAATAATAGCCTTCATCTAAAATATCATTTTTAATATATTCCATTATTCATCTTCACCTTCTTCATCTTCAGTGCCTTCTAACATAAACACTGTGTCGAGTGTTACGTCATTCGCCGCTCTTATAACGTCTTCCTTTGTAACGTCTTTAAACATATTTATATAGTCTTCAGGATACAAATATTCACTATGCTCAATCTGAGTTGTAAACCAGGAATCAAGTGCCTCAGGACTATCACTCACGCTCTTAAATGCATCTTCAAGGAATTTTTTAGAAGCATCTAAATCTTCTTCTGTAAAGTTACCTTTTTTAATTTCTTCAAGCTGGTCTAAAATAGCATTTTTAGCTTTTTCTTCATTAAAGCTTTCAATACCACTTTGCACAAGCATAATA
>JAZNUL010000071.1:0-3865 GCA_045592285.1 Acutalibacteraceae bacterium | reverse complement strand
CTTGAGTAGTCACGGCGTTTGTAGAACATACCAAGGTCAACGCCTAAAACTGTTGAGTAATAAATACATCTGCCCATACCACCTTCGTCTGGTGAAATAACCATAAGATTTTCAGGGTCGATTTTAATATCTTTAAAGTTCTTTGTTAATGCTTTAATCATCTGATATGTAGGAGCAACATCTTCAAAGCCTTTGAGAGGAATAGCATTCTGAACTCTTGGGTCGTGAGCATCAAATGTAATGATATTTTCAACGTTCATATTAAGGCAAAGCTCTTGTAATGCAAGTGCACAGTCGAGTGACTCACGGCTTGAACGCTTGTGTTGTCTGCCTTCATAGAGCATTGGCATAATAACATTAACTCTTCTTGCTTTACCTTCAACAGCAGCAATAGCTCTTTTAAGATTTGCAAAATGGTCGTCTGGTGAGTATGGAACTTCCTGACCATACATTTTGTATTTAACACCGTGGTTGAAGCAATCTACGATAATATAAATATCGTAACCTCTGACTGTTTCCTGAATAACACATTTACCTTCACCTGAACCAAAACGGTTAAATGCAGTTTTAATAATATAGCTGTCTCTCTGGTAACCGTAGAAAGCAATAGTGCTTTTGTGTTCACTATCTCTTTCTTCACGCCAAGTGGCAATATAACTGTCGATTTTTTGTGCTAATTCTTCGCAACCAGGGAGAGCGATAATCCCTAAAGGACCAACAGGAATTGTATTAAGTACACCGAATGCTTCTGACACGACAATAACCTCCAAAGTGTTTTCACTTCAGTGAAAACATTTTCTTTTCCGTAGTGATTTTCACTAATAAGTGAGTGAATAATCGCTATATATTATTCTACCTATAAATTGAAATCTTTTCAAGTATGTTTTCAAAATTTGTTAATTAGAATTTATCCAACATTATACGACAGATTTTGTAAAAAGTGACAAAAATCTCCAAAAGAAAAAGACCATTATGAAAATGGTCTTAATTATATGGAAAAATCTTCTTTTTTGTAGTCGGATAATACTCTTACTACTTTGGGTTCTCTTTTAAGAGGGTCATATCTGAATTTTTTACACTTTGAAAATGACTGCATAACAGCACCCTGCTTTTTGCAAAGTACAGTTTCTTTATTAGCAGTAGTAGTGCCATGCTCACAATATGCACACTGTGGTTCAATATCTTTTCTGAAAATACTCTTCATAAAATACACCTTTGAGTTAATGATAGGTGTATTTTAACATACTTTTTTACGGTTATCAACCTGTAAAATGAAAATTAAGCACATAATAAGAAGAATTACTGAAGAACTTATAGTGTAAGAAAGCTTAACGGGTTGGTTATTTACGTGGAAAACTACGCTTGTATTTATAGCTTCAGGAAAAAGCTTTAAAAGATTAAACGTAAAAAATGCTGAAAGTGAAGCATTCAGAATTCTCGAAACAAAAAAGTGCTTCATTTTTACGTTACACGCTTTTAAGTATGGCGAAACCTGACAAATAACAGAAAAGCTACCAAATCCAAGAATTGCAGATATCAAAGGCAAGGAGACTGTGCCTGAGCATACCTTGCAGCCATTAGAAACCTCCATAATTGCATTAAGAAAAAGTGATGTTTTTTCACCAAAGTTAAAAGTGAATATAATTTCTGAAAGACACGAAAATGTAAGCACCCACGCTGAAATGTTTATAATCGCATTAGCACCCGATGCAACAGAATTTATAAACACATTTTCAGTTTTTTCAGGAGTGAGTATGTTGTTTGTTTCTATCTCTTTTTTATCACTCAGAAATCTGCATAAAAAACCGATAGTGAGTGAGGTGAGAATGGTGGAAATATAAAGAATTACACCCGCAAGTGTATTATTCATCATATTTGTACCAACAGCAGTCAGCGCAAAAGCTGGGCCTGAATTAACAGTAAAAAGCATAAGCCTCTCTGCTTCATTTTTAGTAATACGGTTTGCCTTATATAAATCGGCGGTTACTTTAGCGCCTATCGGGTAGCCACCTGTAAGTCCCATAAGAATTGGTATAAAACCATTTTTGTTAATTCTGAAAATATGAGTTGTTAATGGTCCAAAAATACCCGAAAGAATAAAAAAGGATTTTGATGAAGCAATAAAGCTTGATAAAACGAGAAACGGAAAAAGAGATGGAATGATTATAGTAAGTAAAAGTGAAATTCCGTTTTTTATGCCATTGGTAGCAGCTTCGGGATGAATCATAATAAATATCAGAAGACCCATAACACATAAAATTTTAGGTAAGTCCTTAATAAGTGTTTTGTAATACGTTTTCATTTAATCACCACTCACTCTAATATTTTATGAGATTAAAGCATAAAAATATAACAAAAACATCTGGAGTGTATTTATGAAATTAAAAAATCTTAAAGATGATAGCGTAAACGGAAATATTGAGCTTTTCGGCAATAAACAGGTAATAATTGATGGTGCAAAAGGCGTAATAGATTACTCAGAAAATTTTCTGAAAATTGATTTAGGTAATATTTGTCTTAAAATTTCAGGGCATAATCTCGTGATTGAATCGTTTATTTATGAGCAGATAGACGTAAAAGGCGAAATAATATCATTGGAATTTATGAATTGATGGTGATTTTGTGATAATAAAGCTTTTAAGACTTCTTTTAGGTTATGTTGAGTTTCAGGCAACGCGTGGGTTTCCCGAGAGATTTTTGAACTTATGTAATATCAATGGAATTACTTTATGGAATGTGCAGAATGATGGTGTAAAGGTGAAAGCCTGTACACCCATAAAGGCTTATAAAAACATAAGAAAACCAGCGCACAAATCCGGAATGAAAGTAACGATTACAAGAAAAAGAGGTTTGCCGTTTTTTGTGAAGTATAACAAAGCAAGAGTGGGTGTGATTATTGGTGCATTTGTTTCGATTGTGTTTTTGTTTTTGTCATCCTGTGTTCTGTGGGATGTTGAAGTCACAGGAAACACAAAAATGAAAAGTGAAGAGCTTTTAGAGTCACTTTCTGCCTACAAGGTAAGAGTTGGTTCAGTGAAATCAAAAATAGATACAAAAAGCATAGAAAGTCAGCTTCTTAAAGACTACCCTGAGCTTTCGTGGGCATCCATTAATATTTTTGGTATGAAGGCTGTGCTTGAGGTTAAAGAGAATAAAGATATGCCTGAAATAATTGACGATAATATTCCAATGAACATAGTGGCGAAAAAAGATGGGAGAATTATATCAGTTAATGGTTACAGTGGAACAAACGTGGTTAAAGAAAACGATGTTGTATTAAGTGGAGATTTGCTGATTTCAGGTATTAAAATTAATCAGGATGGCAGTGAAAGAACGGTAAGAGCAAAGGGTAAGGTTTTTGCTGAAACAACTACAAATTTAAGTAGTGGAGAGAGTGGATTTCAAGAAGTTCAAGTTATAAGTGGAGCTAATATCAGGCACAAAATATACATTTTAGGTGCAGAGATACCCGTTTGGTTAAAATGTAAAGGTGAGAAGCTTTACAGTGGCAAAAAGTTCTTGAAGGGTGACTCTACAATGCTACCTTTAGGTGTTACGTGGGATGTGGCTTATGTGTTTTGTAACCAGAGCATTGAACTGACAGAAGAACAGACTGAATTGCTTTCACTTTCAGAAGTGGTTAAGAAAAAACGAAATGAGTTTTCAGATGAATGTGAAATTTTAAAAACGGAATATAAGAAAAAAGCAACAGAAAAGGGTGTAGTAATAGAGAACAAAGTGGTGGCAAAAGAAAACATTGCATTGGAAAAAGAACTTTTTGTTGAGTAACGCTTAAAACCTTTGAAATTTAATATCTTTTCACAAAAATTTTTGAAAATTTTAGAAGTCGGATGTAGCCATGTCG
>JAZNUL010000070.1:0-9946 GCA_045592285.1 Acutalibacteraceae bacterium | reverse complement strand
CCTTCTTGAAAAAAAGACAGTGCTATAAAACCATATATTAACATTAACTGAACTAATCCAAATATTTTTTTCATAGAATCACCGCACCTTGTGTTATAGTTGCCGCTAAACAATAAGCTTGTAAATACGAGGTAGTAGGCTAATAAGACATGGGACGGTTCTATGTCTTGCGCCGTCCAATACCTTTTTCTTAATTTGAATATAACAAATTTTTCAAAACAAATCAAGTAATTTTGCAATCCTCAACAGAAACAAACAAAAGCGTTGAAAAACAACTCAGTTAACTGACTTTTTTAAATCAATTAACTGAGTTTTGGTTTATTTTACTTACAACTTGCACACTATCAAAACTAATATTATTTAATCTCTAAATCAGCATAAACTGGGAAATGGTCTGAAACGTAGCGTTCGTCGATACCTGCAGTTACAACCTTATAGCTTAATGCCTTAAAATTATCATTCACCATTACATAGTCAATAACATCATCTTTATGCTTTGATGGTTTTGTATCGTGATATGTAAGGTAATTCATACTATCATCAGTTAAATACTTTGTATCTTTAAGGCAACCTGATGTCATCTGAACGTAGTTTTCCGAACCTTCTACAACATTCATATCTGCTGTAAACACAACTGGTAAATCTTTATATTTTTCTGCATGTGCTAAAATAAGTTTAACACTTTCTTCTCTTGCCTTAATACCAACATGGTCAAAGTGTGAATTAACGTGAACATATTGCTCTTTAGTTTCTTTATTTTCTAAAACTGCCCAAGTGCAAACACGATTACAACCAGCATCCCAACCAAGTGATGGTGTTTCTGGTGTTTCAGAAAGCCAGAACGTACCACTATCAATTAGATTATATTTGTTTTTAAGATAAAAGATAGAAGAAAACTCGCCTTGTGTTTTACCATCATCACGACCAACACCAACCCATGCATAATTGGTCAATTCTCTATCTAAAGTCTCCATCCATTCAGTTGTTGCTTCCTGAACACCAATAGAATCTGCATTACTTTTGTTAATTGTTTCAGTAACAATGCCAATTCTGTCTTCCCATGTATCTTTACCAACATTTAAACAACGGATATTGAATGACATTACTCTAACAGTTTCCTGTGATTTCTTATTTTCAAAATCTTGAATCTGCTGAGGCCACTCTTGACGAGAAGCAATCCCGACAAGTGAAGTTACCATTGTAATTAATGACATTATCAATGAAAAAAGCTTTGAAATATTAAACATAAACACATCTCATTTCTAAAAAATTCCAGTAGATATTATATTACGTGTTATTTAATATTGCAAGTCTAAAGCATGATATTTTAATAAAAACTCTTTTAAGCATTCAAGCATTTTTTCTGTACCACCAATTGAATTACTTTCGCAATTCACAACAAGTAATGGTTCGTGAAGGCTAAGCCTCATAAGAAGCCAGCCATCACCCTTTTTCTTATCGAAATTAACCTTTATACCTTCAAAATTGAGTTTTACACGTTCAATCCCTTTAGTGTTATCAGTGAACTCTTTAAAATCTTCTAAAACTGCATTACCATAAGCTACAAAATCTTCTTCAGTAATTTTAATTCTTATTTCTTTTTCTTCTAAAGGTGATTTAAGTTTACTTAAAATATCGCCTAAAGTTTTACCTTGCTTTCTTAATGATGCAGTTAAAATAACAATTTGTGTTGCAAGGTAAGCACCATCATCAAGATAATAATTATCTTTAAATGCGGCGTGACCAGAGGTTTCAATCGCAAGAGGTGCAACATTCCCCTCCTCAAATGTAAGGCGTTTTGCTTCATCTATTACATTTTTATAGCCACGTTTAAATCTTCTGTGAATTCCACCTAATTCTTGCTCTATAAACTCAGTCAAGCCGTCAGAAGTTACTGAGTCAGTAACAATAATTCCATTAGGATAACTTTTCAGAGCAATATATGAAGCGAGTGCTACTAATTTATTACGGTTAATAGGTTCGCCCTCAGAATCTACACAAGCAGAACGGTCACAGTCAGTATCAAAAATTATACCTAAATCACCATCTGCATTTTTTGTTGCTTCTGAAATTAAATCCATAGCCGCCTTATTTTCAGGGTTTGGCTGATGAGTCGGGAAACGACCATCAGGATGCACTGCAATACTACCAGAAGTATCTGCACCAAGTGGATTTAAAACATCCTTTATATAAAATTCGCCAACGCCGTTACTTGGGTCAACAACAATTTTAAGACCTTTTAAAGGTTGTTCGTAATCAGGCGCATTAACGCCCTTTTTAATCATCTCACGAAGGTCTTCGCAATACTTTGCCATATTACCTAACTTTTCAGTAGCGCCTCTGAAATCGCCTTTAGTCCAAACTTTTGTTGAGGCACGTGTCAAAATCGCCTTAATATCATCACCAGAAAAGCCACCTTCTCTTGTGAAGAATTTAAGACCATTCATATTCATTGGAAGATGACTTGCAGTAATTTCTATTGCGGCATCTACGTCAAAATTGATAATCGACATAAACATAGATGGTGTTGAAGAAAGACCACAATCATATACTTTATAACCCATAGCAAGAAGCACGTTTTCTACAACGTATTTAATACTGATTGACGAAATACGTGGGTCATAGCCTATAGCTACTTTTAAATCTTCATATTTACCTATTTTTCTTTCTAAATGGTTAGCAAACGCCCAGGTAATTGATTGAAGTCTCTCTGCTGTTAAATCTGCAGGCTTTCCATCTGTTGAGAATGCAGATCCACGGATATCAGTACCACTCTTCAAATACATTAAATCATCCAAAATAATCGCTCCTTCCTACTATGTAAGTTACACGCTCGGTTTTGTCAGTCGGAACATCAAAAGTTGATTCTGAAAAACGTGACAAAACTTTAAACCCTGCATCTTCTACCGCAATTGTCAATTCTTCATCGGTGTAAGCTTTTTCTTTAAAGCTTTCACCTAACCTTAAATAATCTTCCCCATTTTTAACAAAAAAGTCAAGGTTGATATTTACAGTTTTTTCATCCTCAAGTAACGTATTTCGCCAAGCACAAAATACATTTTTTTCATCATAAATAAAAATGTTGTTACTCAAAACTTTCTGATGCTTATAAACTGTATTTGCATCAAAAATTATAATGCCATCGGTATCAAGGAAATTTATAAGATTTTTAAAAGTCTTTTTTACTAACTCATAATCTGTTACGTGATTGATACTATCAAGAGCGCAAACTATTGCTCTTACAGAGCCATAAAGGTCAGTTTCTTCCATTCTCTGACAGAGAAACATTATATTTTCTCCGCTTTCTGCGGCTTTATTCTGTGCTTCTGAAAGCATATCAAAAGAAGCATCGGTACCAATAACCTCAAAGCCCAATTTTGAAAGTTCAATAGAAAGTGAGCCTGTACCACAAGCTAAATCTAACAATAAGCCATCTGTTATATTATATTTTTTTAAAATTTTACAAATATATTCTGCTCTGCCCTTATAATCAACATTTTTGGTTAATTCATCGTACACTGAAGCAAAAGAATTATAAGACATAAAATCACACTCTCTCAAGTTGATTTTAACATATTTATTCCAATATGTAAATATAACAAAATAATTTTGGTAATTTTATGTAATTTACTATCTTTTAATATTATTTTAAATATGATAAAATTAAAACAGATTTTTATAGGGGGTATATTTCTATGAAAAAAGTTCTTGCAGTATTTCTTTCTGTGGTATTGTTATCACTTACAGTTATTCCTGCCTTTGCAGTCGATGAAAAATGTAATTGCGGCGATGCTCCAATCATTTATGTTGCGGCGCTTGGTAGTGGTACCTTAACACTTGATGCTGGCACAGAAAACGAAAGAGTGTTATTCAGACCAGATATCGGCTACATTATAGGAGAATTAACTCCTGTTGTATCTGCTGCTGGTGATTTAATTAACACTGGCGATTACGATGCTTTTGGCGACGTGTTAATTGAATGTGTTATGAAAATCTTTGGTGATTTAGCACTTGATAAGGATGGTAATTCTTCAGACAGAGTCACTTGCGAAGAATTTCACCCAACAGATGAAGTTCCTCACAGCTTAGACCACAACTATTATTTTGGTTATGATTTCAGACTTGACCCGATCGAAAACGCTAAAAAACTTCACGAATATATACAAGAAGTTAAAGCTTTAACAAAACACGACACAGTTCAGTTCCGTGCTTCAAGTATGGGTGGCGTTACAACAATGAGCTACATTAAGCTCTATGGAACAAAAGATATTGAAACAATTATTTTCCAATGTTGCCCACTTTTAGGAACTGCCGTTGCTGGTGAACTTTACACAGGTAAAGTTGAGCTTAATGCTGATGCTATTGAAAGATATGCAGCACAAGCAATGCCAGAACTCGAAAACGACTTTTTAGGTGGCGTAGTTTATACACTTTTAGAACTACTTACAACTGCAGGTCTTTTAGATGCCCTTGTTGAAATCGGTGACGATTTAATTCTTAATTTAAAAGACAGAGTATTTAACGAAGCACTTATTCCAATGTTTGCTACAATGCCTGGTATATGGAGCTTTGTTCCTCACGAATATTACGAAGAGGCAAAAGTGTTTATGCAACTCGACCCTGCCCAAAATGCAAAGCTCATTGAAAGAATTGACTTTTATCATTACGAAGTTCAGCAAAGTGCAGAAAAGTTAATTAATGAATCTAAGAAAAACGGAACTAAATTTTATAACGTTGTTGGTTATAATATGCAAAGAACTCCCCTTGTTTCTGCTTACCTTAACGATTCTGATGGTACTGTTGACACAAAATACGCTTCACTCGGTGCTACTTGCAGTAACATTAACAGCGGCTTCCATTATGATTACAGACAACAAAAGCATTTAGATAAAAATTATATTTCACCAGACTGGAGAATTGATGCTTCAACTTCAATTATGCCAGAAAGCACATGGTTTATAAAAGATATGATGCACTCCTCTACCCACGATGGTCACGGCGAAATGTATAAATGGATGTTCAGCAGTAAAGAACAGTTAACTGTTTTCGATAATCCGCAATACCCACAATTTATGCAGAACGACGTTAAAAATCAGACTTTTATTGAAGTTGAAGAAGATAAAGGTACTCTTGGTAACAGTTTTAGTAACTTCTTCAGAATGCCGTCGTTTATTCATCTTGTAGATTTGATTTCAAAGCTTATAAAATACTTCTTGCCGTAATTAAAGCAATAAAAACATTAAAGTTCTATCACTTAGTTTTCGCTAAATGATAGAACTTTAATTTTATGTATTCTGAACTTCTTCTAAGCTTTTATTCAGTTCTTGAATTTCTTTTTGTTCTTTCAGAATTTCAATATCGCACTCGCTGATTTTTCTGTTCAAAGTCTTAATTTCTGCTAACTTTTCTTTAATTGTAAAATTGTAATTTCTCTTCATAAAAAGCCATTCTTTTAAGCAGAAAAGGAAACCGAATAATGGGTAAATTAAAAATATAATTCTGTATTTTTTATCTTTAACACCCTTTTTCATAAACAAATAAATTTCTACTAAGTACCAGATATAAGCTCCTATTGTAAGAAACATAAAAATTTCTGAAAGTGATTGATTTACCTCACCGTTTAAAGAAATAGCAATCGTTGAAATAAAAGCTGGTACAAACATTGCAATCTGAGAAATAGTCAATCTTTTAAGACTTAAAGCCTTTCTTCTGTGGTACTGCTCTTTACATTCTTCGAGAGCCTTATTTAGTGCCTCTTTATTTTTTGTAAGCTCGTTTATTCTTATATTTTTTCGACAAACACTATTTTTAAGCCCAGCAATTCTGCAATTTTCACTGTTAATATCATTGATATTACTCAAGCACGTTTCAAGTCTCTCTTGAGAATCCTTGTAGCCTTCGAGCATCTCAAAAGTTGAAATTACAGAATTAAATTCATCAATTGTAGTAGCAGTTGCCATATTTTCACAAGCAATGTTATATTTATATTCTTTCCACGTTGAAAGATATTCATCTAACTCTGCTTTTAACGTTTCATCGGCAAAGCGAACTGCTTTCTGATAATCTTTATTACAGGTATATTGGTTTTCACAGTCAGACAAATCTCGTCTTTTTCTCAAAGAATTTTCTGCAAGAACCTTTACAAGATAGCCTTCGGCACACTCTGGGTTAGTATCAAGAACTTTTTCTGCATATTCGTCTGCATCTTTAAATTCACCATCTTCAAGAAACATAAATGCTCTTTTTAATAATGGTTCAATAGCAGTAGGGCCAGAATTAATTATAACTGTTTCAGTAACGGTTTCTTTTTCAACGAATTTTTCAATACTATTTGCGAGATTTTTAAAGAAAGTAACCTCACCCATATCGAGACCCTGAAGGTTATTAAATTCTTCTGGTATATCGTAGGCATCAATATTCTTAAAGCAAGGAATAAGGTGTTTTTCTTTATCTTCCTCCATCATTGAAAGAAAACGTCCCCACTCGTTTTTAACCCAGACTGCATCGAAATACTCGAATTTTGTGCCAATTACAAGCATTACTTTTGCACTTTTTAAAGCGGCATAAATATACGGCTCATACTCTGTGCCAGCTTTGTCACGTAAAGTAACACGTGAAAAGAAGACTTTGTAATCTTCTTTTACTAATTCTGTGTAAATATCCTGTGCTAACAAACTATCTTCAGTTCTGTTACCATTTTCATCGGTTTCTTTGTAGCAGATAAAAACGTCATAAGGGTCTTCGTTTTCTACTATTGAAAGGATGCTTTTCTGAATTCTGTCAATTGTTTTCGCTTCTTCTCTGTAAATAATTTTTGCATCATTATTTGCATATTCATAAGCTAATTCAAAGTTTTTGTCATTCATTACAGAAGCCGGTAATGTTCTGTGACAAGTTGGTATTTTTCTGCCCGTCTTTTCATCATCAACATACTCAATACCATATTTACAAAGGACTAACCCCCAATAACTTTCAGGTTCTTCGGGGAATTCAGCAACAATAGACTCATAAACGCCAGCCGCTTTATCGAATTCATTATTGAACCTCAATCTGTTTGCTCTGTTAAAAAGCTGTAGCTTCTTTTCATCATCTGAGCTCGGAACAGTCTGCTTTGTCCCGCAATATATACATTCACATACGGTTGCTTTTTCTTTAATTTCAAGGTCGCCACCGCACATTTTGCATTTAAAAACTGCCATATAGTCAATGCATAATTCACAATGCATAATGCACAATGATTTTATGCCTTTTCCCCCTTGATTTTTTCATAAGTAGTTTTAATTTAATTTGTGCATTATTTAAGCATCTTGCATTTATTGTTTCTTTCTTCAATTAAAACCAACAATGCTTTAGATGTTTCTTCAAGTGCTTCGCCACTTACAACTGCATTTTCAAATGCAATGAATTTACTTGTAATTTCACTTTCGAGTGAAGAAAGTGCTTCATTTGCCATAGGGTCAGAGTAACGGATTGCTTCATAAACCTTTTTAGCTTCGGCTTTTGCTTCATCAGTTGAAGCTTTTGAAATGAGAGTTTCCGCATCAACTGTAAGATTTTTAATAAAAAACGTTTTAGCTTTTACTTTATCATCAATTTTTGAAATTGTTTCAGAAACAAAATGTGATTTTAAAATAGCTACAACTGAAATTAACGTTACGATTGCCAAAACAAGTGCAGTAAGCCAGTTTGGTACGTCTGGAATTAATGCCAAAACAACTGCCACTACAATTGTAACAAGAAGACTCATTAAACTTGTTGTTACAATTGGAATATTATAAAAGACTTTTTGCTTGTTTTCTGGTTTAAAAGCAAAGAAACCACAACCGAGTTGAGCAAAAAACATAATATCGCAGAAAATAGTTGCAATAACGTATGAAGATGAAATTTCAGCACCTTCAATGCTTACAACTGGAACAAAAGCAACTAAATTAAAAATTGCAAAGCCAATTGCCCATATAAGAGCATAAATTTTAAACGATGTTTTCATAATAATTACTCCTCAGAAATTAAAGTTTTTCGCCACATTCAAGGCAGAATTTTGCACCTGTCGGGATTTCTGCACCGCATTTTGCACATTTAACTATTAAAGACGCGCCACATTCCATACAGAATTTACCTTTTGTAGTCTTTTTACCACACGCTAGGCAAATCATTTCATTTTCAGCGAGGTTTTCTACTTTAGTGCCACATTCAAGGCAGAATTTTGCATTCTGAGGTAATGTGTTACCACAGTTAGCACATTTAACACCTGCTTGTTGTGTAGCTTCATTATTGCCACCTGCAAAGCCATTAAATATACCACCTAACTGACCACTCATAGCATTAGCCGCCTGAAGACCTACACCAAGACCTACAATGTCGCCCATCATACCGCCACCGGTGCCACCACCTGAGCCCATATTGCCAAGACCTTCTGCAAATGCTTTCTGAACGTCAGCCTGAACGTATTCTTTTTCGGTAATACCTTTTGCAGCCATAACTTCAGCTTCTGCAAAGCCAGCCATTTTTGCTGCCTGTGCTTCAGTTTGTGCTTTAATAAGCTCACGCTCTGCTTCACGCTTTGCAATTTCTGTTTCAGTTGTCTGGCGTTCAAGTTCAATTTCTCTACTTGCTTCAACCATTTTTTTCTGGAATGAAATTGTATGTAATTCACGGATTTTCTTGAAGTTAGGGTCATTTTCAGGTAAAACAACTGTTGTTACGTAAAACTCAGGAATTGTTAAACCGTAATCTTCAAAACCAGGAATAAGCTTTTCACGAAGAGCACCAGAAAGTTCTTCAAGGCGTTCATCAATTTCTAAAATATCTATTTCACTTTGTTTCATAGCAGAAGCAAGATTTGTTTTAACTGCTGTTGAAATAAGTGGCTTAAAAGAATCTGTAAGACTTTTTGTAAAGCCTTCTCTGCTTGCTTCCCAAGCGATACCCTTCATAGTACCAACTAATTTTATAAGAAGCTTACGAGAATCACTGACCTTAAGATTCATTTCACCTGAAGCACCGATTTCAAGAGGCACACCTGTAAGTGGGTCAATAAAACGAACTTTACTGTCAGTACCCCATTTAAGAGCCATTTGTACTGTTTTATTAATAAAGTAAACTTCACAATGGAATGGTGTTTTATCACCAGTTACTTTATTAAGGGCTTTACCTAAAACAGGAATATTTTGTGTTTCGAGGGTATGACGACCAGGGCCGAACAAATCAAGTGCCTGACCATTCATAAAGAATATTGCTTCCTGACTTTCATGAACTACGAGCTGACTCATATAGTTAAAGTCTTCAACCGGATGCTTCCATATAAATGTACTGTTATCTCCCTCGTATTTAATGATATCTACTATTTTTGACATATAAAAAACCTCCATTTTTTATTTTAAATTCAAAATATTTAATAATCTTTTGGTAAACCGCAGTTTGCACATTTTTTAGTAAATACACCTTTAAATTTGCCACCACAATGCTGACAAAGACCTTTTTCTCTAAGCTCTGCTTGCTTACGAATTTTTTCTTTGATTTCTGCTATTTTTTTCTCTTGCTCTCTTTTTTCTTCAGCCTTTTTTTGGCGAAGCTCACCAAGACGAAATTGACAAAGTTCTAACTGCTCGTCTGCATCTTTCCAGCCTGGAATATCTTCGAGTAGCTCAATAGCAGTTTTAATACTTGAAATAGTGTTTTGTTCAATTTTTCGTTTAGCTTCATTAAGAGCTGTATTTTTATTTGCAATTCCAGCCTTTTCAAAACAAGCTTCTGCTAAATCTCTTGAGTCATTAAAATCTTTAACTTCTAAAAACAAATACCCTGCCGCCTCAAGCATTTTGCCATTTGTATCATCTGACAGCATAGAAACCGCTTTTTCGTAAATATCTCTTTTACGATTTTCTTCGTTTCGCCTGACAATAATATCATTTTGCTTTTTTACGAATTCTTTTAAGTTATCATCTGC